>JAILNW010000063.1 GCA_024691145.1 Lachnospiraceae bacterium | reverse complement strand
TTAATTGTTTTTTTGTTCTTTGTAAGAAAATAAGTATTCCATTTTTCGCTTATTTGTTGAAAATACCACGTACAAGTTGTTCTGAGATTGATTTGCCTTGTTCGTGGTATTTTCAACAAATAAGCGAAAAATGGAATACTTATTTTCTTACAAAGAACAAAAAAACAATTAACGTTAAAAATGCGGAAGTTACAACCACTTTTGAAAATAATATCGTAACAGTCACATTAACAAATAATTCTAAGGAAAATATAGGTTGCGAAATATGGAATTTAGATGTTATTGTTGATAACACTTTGTATATTTTACCTGGGTATATGACATCACACAAAACTTTTGCTTCTAACGGAGAAATGTTAGCTCCAGGTGAAACTATTACAAAAGAATTATCCATAGACTCTTATATGCCATTAAAAAACGGAACTTATGCTATTGAAATAGGTGATACATATGGTACATTTACAATTGATTAAACAAAAAAATAATATTAGAATGTATTTAATTTATACTTTGTGCTTAACTTTTTCTGCGGTTGTTCTTCCAAAGTAAAGTATGAACAATGTGAAACTATGAAAAAAGCATTAGCAGCATCAGATGCATCCTCTTGTTACATTTTTCAGTTAGGCAGCTATAAAAACTTAAATTATAAAAAAGTGGATGCAATACCTGTTGAAGAAATTGATATTGATAATTATATCAATAAAATATCACCTGTATACAAACTCTTCAAAAGGCTATGTATTCCATATTGGAACTACATAGCCTTTTCCTTACTTCCACCATTTCTCCTGATATTCTCCTATATTATCATAATCCACAAGCTGTCCTATTCTTGGAGTTGCTATGTTTAATCCCATTTCTTTTGCATATTCTGTAGTCTTTTCAGGAGGTTCATTCCATGCATGGGTTGAAAGTACAAATGCTCCCCAATGTACAGGCACAAACCATCTGGCATTGGCATCTTTGCAGGCAGTAACAGTCTGATTAGGAAACATGTGATGATCCGCCCAGTTTTTATTATACTGTCCAGACTCAGCAAACATAAGGTCTGTCTCCCCAAACTTCTCATAAACTTCCTTAAAAAATTTACTGTATCCACCATCCCCTGTATAATACACACTATAATTGTCATTTTTTATATAGATGCCGCCAAACACAGTATTATTCATTTTTAGGGGATTACGCCCACTGAAATGCTTTGACGGTGTTAATGTGTACTGATTATCTTGTAATGTAACACTTTCCCACCAGCTAAGCACATTAATCTTGCTTTCACTAATCTTCCACTTCTTTAAAATCTTATCTACTCCCATAGGTACCACATAATGAGAAACCTTAGAATCCATTATTTTAATAGTTGCCTTATCCAAATGGTCATAATGATCATGGGATATTACAACAACATCTATATCAGGATAATCCTCAGGTCTAATTGCCACCTTAGTAAATCTCTTAGGTCCTATAAATCTTACCGGGGACGTAACATTACTAAATACAGGATCAATCAGAATATTCTGTCCCCCTGTCTGCACAAATATTGATGAATGTCCAAGCCATATAAATCTAAGCTTGTCTAATTCTGCATTTTTTATATAATTTACCCTCTCAGGGATAATCATCTGTTTTGGTTTTACTTTACTACTTCTCATAAATACTCCCTTCTTCTTTCAAAACTTTATATGTATTATAAACTATCATAATGGCAGATGCAACATCATATTATTATAGCGCTAGTTAAATATTAACTTGATGTAATATTTATTTAATATTTGCTTTACATTTATATTTTCAAATGTTATAATTAAAGTGTAGTGAGGATTTATCAATTTATAGGGGGTATTTACAAATGAGGAAATCAAACAAAATTTATTATTTTATTATTCTTTGTTCAATAACCTGTATCATATTTACATTTATCAGAAAAACACAATCAAAAGCAGGCTATTCTTCTATCCTGAATAGCAGCAACCAGACCACATGGTATTTTAATAATTCTGATTTAACAACTGGAAATTATACTAATGATATTACCACCGACAACATGACTATTTATGCTACTGCCCAAAAGCCGGTGTCAATTGTTCAGTGCAATGAAACCTATGGTTCAGAAACATTTTCAAAATGTCTTAAATTAAATGGATGTGGTAATGGTTCCTACAGAACAGTTGAAATTCCAGTTGCTAATGGTGATCAGATTGAAATTTTATCAAAATCAAATTCGTATTTTATAAGCAGATATTTAATTATTACTGATAATGATGGAGTTGTTGATACATTTAAATCAAGTCCAACACTATCAGCCTATTGTTTCACATATACGGGAGAAAGCTCTTCTGTTCGAATAATGTCCAAAAACAGCGGTATAAATTTATACAGAATTACAAAAGTTTCAGATGAAACGGATGACACTGAAGAAGACATTATAACACCTGATATACCAGAAGAACCTGTTATAACAGAAGCTCCTGTTATTACTAAAACCCCAGCTAAAACAAATGCACCTTCAAAAAAAACAACACCTTCTGTTACCAAAAAGCCTGATGATGGTTCATATATTCAAAATATATGTTCAAAGTTGGTTAATCACCTTACTCCATCAAGTGGCAATGTTAATATGCCTATATTTGTCGTAACATTTCCAGATAATAAGATAAAGGGTACTGCACTTAGTAAAAGTGAGCTTTCAAATGTTCTATTTGGAAATAATAGTACCAGCATGTCCACATTTGTCAATAATGCATCCTATGGCACACTGAAGCTTACTGGTGACGTATATTTTTACACAACCAAAAATGGCATTGAATCCTATAAAGATAAAGGTTCATATGAGAAGCTTGCAATGGAGATACTTAACAGTGTAGATGGTACTGTAGATTATAGCAAATATGACAGCGACAAAGACGGATATATTGATTCATTTACTTTAAATATTATTGGAAATGATGACTACTGGTATGGATGCCAGGCTACCTGGTGGGATAATCCTTCATATTCCTTAGATGGAGTTAAACCTTACAATTTTATAATAAATGATGCCTCACCTGTTAAGGGAAATGAAGATTATTACGTTAAGGAAATGTGCCACGAATTCGGTCACTGCATGGGACTTCCTGATTATTATAAATATAATACTGCGGATTTTGAGAATATGAAAGGTATCGCTGGAAGTTCTGTAATGGAGGATATGAATGGTGATTATCTTATGGTATCAAAGCTTCTTCTTGGATGGCTTAAGAAAAATGACGTTTCCGTTTATGCTGGAGGTTCAAAGTCATACACCTTACATTCTGCACAGAAATCAGGAGAATGTATTATCGTTCCTAGAAATTATACCACTGATGACAGTGTATATACCAGTGAATTCTTTATTATCCAGTATGATACACCTGATAAAAATATGGCTTCATACCTTAATAATACTTCTGGTCTAAGAATTATTCACGCAGTAACTGATACGGTGTATGAATATGGTGCCGGATACTTTAAATATAATAACTATAGCCGTTACTATTCATCTCATGATGGCATACAGCTTGTAAAACTTGTAGGTAACGGTGATTATATGAATGCCGGTACAACTATAAACAGCAGCACTTCAGGCTTCTGCTGGTATGATTCCTATGAAAAAGCAACAATAAATCCTGGCATCACGATTAAACTTGAAAAATCTCAGGAATCTGACTCAATTGTAGTTAATATATCAGAATAGAATTACAATAAATAAAGGCTATGTATCCACTTCGGACTACATAGCCTTTATTTTACTCATTTATAAGTTTTTCAACTAATTCACGTTTTTCAAAAAGTATACATCCGCCTTCATGATCTTCCAAAAGATAGCCTTCATCTCTTAGTTTTCTAAACAGCGGAGAGTTCATGGCCTCCCTTAAAGAACTGTCTCTTACATTTATATCCGAAAATGGTGAAAACGGACATGGTTCTGCTGCTCCGTGGGAATTGATGTGAAAAAATCCACGTCCTGCTGCAACACAGCCTCCAGAACTTTTTTCATCACCTGGAAATGATATGTAAACCATCTCGGGACGAGTTTCCCTTAGTCGTTTTATTTCACCTTGTAAATATTCTCGCTGGCTGTCTCCTGGCGCAAGTTCCTTAGATTCTTCAGTAACAGGAACGTACTCAACAAATATTACCGCCTTGCAGCCTCTTTCCTGCAGGCTGTTTAAAAATCCCTCAGAAGTAACTTCCTTATAATTTTTTGTTGTAACTGTCACAGATGCACCAAATATCAAGCCTCTCTTTTTTATTTCATCCATATTGGAGATAAGTTTGTCATAGATACCATCTCCACGTCTCTCATCTGTTCGCTTTCGGTCACCCTCTATACTCATTATAGGAATAAGGTTACGACACTTGTCAAACAGATTCATGTATTCTTCATTAAGATAGGTTCCATTTGTAAAAATAGGAAAAAGAATATTCTGCCTTTTACCTGCCTCCTTTATAACACCAGAACGCAGCATAGGCTCTCCCCCTGCCAGCAGTATAAAACTTATGCCTAGTTCCAAAGCTTCGTCAAATATTCTCTGCCACTCTTCATCCGTCAGCTGCTTTACTGGTTCACTGTCAACTGTAGCATGATTGCAGCGTGAATAACACCCTGCACAGTGAAGATTACAGCTGCTAGTTATACTTGCTATAAGAAATGGCGGAATATGTTCTCCATTATCCTCAGCTTTACGACGCTTTTTTGAAGCTGAACGGCTTGAAGCAGCAAACTTTAACATAAAAGCACTTTCCTTAGGATCCTTTACAGTAGCTTTTATTGCATCAGTTACTATTCGTTCTACACCTTGAGTAAGATAATTCTGTAAATCAAATTCATTATCATTTATCATAAGTTTTTTCTCCTTTTTTATATTTTGTACAATTATATTGTATCAAATATATTTTATTTTTTCAAGAGTTTTTTAAACTTTATAAATAATAAGAAGCAATATTGTATTTACTGTGCTTTCAACTCTGTTTTGTATTATTTTTCTTACAATCTCCATGTAGGACAGTAAAATGGTTTACACAACAATCTCAATGACTATTGGCTATGTATAAGCTGTTACTCAATTTTTGCAGATAAAAAATAATTGAATAATATCAGAATAGTAACTGAGGCTATGTAATCCAGTGCAGACTACATAGCCTTTTCTTTATAATTTATAACTTTACTTCATACAGCCTAATTACAGTAAAATCCCCAGATTCTAGTGTTAAAGGTGGATTTTCATTTATAAATTTTTCTCTTTCTTTAATATATTCTCTTATTTCTTCCTCTGTCTCAAACAATCCATTATTATTAAGTTTAAACTTTGAGAATATATATGGCACTTCATTGTACAAAGCAGAATAATTATCTCCTGTTGCATATGCATAGTCGTATCCAAGAAATACTTTTTCAAAATCATCATACTCTAATATAGGATTCGGTA
>JAILNW010000054.1 GCA_024691145.1 Lachnospiraceae bacterium | reverse complement strand
ACAGGCACCCCCTTTTTTCTTGTGAACTAAATCACATAACTCAGATATATAAATATCTGTAATGTAGCCTTCGCCAATGTTAATGAGAGGTTTTTATATCTGCAACACTATCCCTACCCAGCAGGATTGTTTAATCACAGACCTTAGAGCTACAGACTAAGCTAAATATCCGTAGGTAACTATATATTCTCTCTTAACGTAGTACTTAAAGTACTCAGGCTAGTCAATACCAGACCAGCAGTTACTGTGTAGTAACTTTCATGCAAGCCCGCAACTTTAGTCGTGGGTTATTGACTACAAAGCACTCTCCACGCAGTTATTCATAAGCATAGCTATAGTCATAGGTCCAACTCCGCCTGGTACAGGAGTAATGGCACTTACTTTATCGAAAACATCATCATAATCAACATCTCCACAAAGCTTGTTATTTTCATTACGATGAATGCCAACATCTATAACAACTGCTCCTTCTTTAACATACTCTGATGTTATAAACTTAGGCTGTCCAATTGCAACTATAAGAATATCTGCTCTCTTTGTAACTTCTTTTAAATCAGCAGTATGTGAATGACAGATAGTAACTGTAGCATTTTCCTGCAACAAAAGAACAGACATAGGCTTTCCGACAATATTGCTTCTTCCAACAACAACGCATTCTTTACCATCAATATCAATGTTAGAACGCTTAAGAAGCTGAATAACACCAGCAGGAGTACATGAAACAAATCCCTTCTGTCCTATGCTTAACTTGCCAACATTCTGAGGGTGAAATCCGTCAACATCTTTAAGAGGGCTGATGGCATCGATTATCTTCTCTTCATTAATGTGTTTAGGCACTGGAAGCTGAACAAGAATACCATTAACCATATCATTGTTATTAAGTTCATCTATAATCTCAAGTAACTGTGCCTCTGTTGTTTCCTCAGGAAGCTCATATGCCAAGGAATTAATTCCTATGTATTCACATGCTTTTTTCTTATTACCTACATATACTGTAGAAGCAGGATCATTACCAACCTGGATAACTGCAAGAGTTATCTCTTTTCCCTCTTCTTTAAGTTTAGCAACTTTTTCCTTTAATTCATCTTTTATCTGAGTGGAAATTAACTTTCCATCTATAATCTGTGGCATGTATATACCCCTTTCGTATTAATTTTCTATTACAATAACCTAAGCCAAACATAAAAATGTTTGGCCTAGTTAATCTAATTTATCACTTACTTACATTGTACTTTTATAATAATTTATAAGGCATCCCTTTAAGATAATATCTCTTTCATCATCTGTAAGTTCACCAAGTGTAAGTTCAAACTTCTTAAAGTCCTTGTTAATAATATATGCTTCAACTGTAGAAACTTTATTCTTAATAGCATCTGCTATATCCTTTACAAAGATGTAATCTCCATTATCAAATGGAATCTCATCTTTAAATATAAATGGAAGCATACCCCAGTTAATAAGATTTGAACGATATCTCTTTGTTGCATATTCTTTTGCTATATTAGCCCAGCCTCCAAGTACCTTCTGACAAGATGCAGCCTGCTCTCTTGCTGAACCATCTCCTGGTTTAACAGCATAGATAACGCTTCCGATACCTGTATTAGTATAGTCTGCATCAAACTTAGTCTTAAGTTCTGGAGTAAAGTTATTAATCTCTGTTAATGCTTCATTAGAGAAATCAACATTAATTCTTGCCTTTTCTGCTTTCTGAACTTCCTTTGCTTTACCAACATAAGAAGGGTCTTTTCTTGATAAAGTAAACTCAGCAAGTCCTAAAGGATTAGAGCGGAATGATGAAGTTTCTCCTGAAGGAATAAGCTCATCTGTTGTTGTAACAGGGTCATGAATTACTGAAACAACCTTTAATACAAGATTCTCAGTAAGTGCTGACATCTTAGGCCAATCAACTATACCAGGACCAAACTTAATCTCTTCATTAGGATCTTCTTTTCCATATCCATTAAATACTCTGTTATCATAGATAGTCTTATCAAAGAAATAAGCTGGTTTTGTAAATGTTCCTTCAAAGTTTTCTGCTGATGTAAGGAATCCCTTGTTAGCAGCAGTTGCAGCTATTGAACGTGCATCCATAAGTGCAACAGATGCAATCTGTCCATTAGTAACCTTAGAACCTTCTCTGTTAGGGAAGTTTCTAGTAGAGTGACGTATACTAAGTCCCTTGTTAGCTGGAACATCACCTGCACCAAAGCAAGGTCCGCAGAATGCAGATCTTATAGTTGCACCTGTCTGCATAAGTTTTGCAATACGTCCATTCTTAACAAGTTCCATAAACACAGGCTGGCTTGATGGATAAACACTAAGTGAGAATTCATCAGAACCAATGTACTTGCCATCAAGAATATCTGCTGCATCACATATATTCTCAAATCCACCGCCGGCACATCCAGCGATAACACCCTGTTCAACATAAAGTTTTCCGTCTTTTATCTTATCTCTTAATGAGTATGTAATCTTATTATTATCAAGACTTACAAGTGCCTTCTGCTCTACATCATAAAGGATATCCTCAAGGTTTGCATTAAGTTCATCAATAGTATAAACATTGCTTGGATGGAATGGCATGGCAATCATAGGCTTAATCTCTGAAAGATCAACATATACAACTCCATCATAGTATGCAACATTACCTGGATTAAGTTCCTTGTAAGCTTCTTTTCTTCCATGAATCTCATAGAATTCCTTAACCTTGTCATCTGTTCTCCAAATAGATGAAAGACAAGTAGTCTCTGTAGTCATAACGTCAATACCAATTCTGTAATCAACACTTAAGTTATCTATACCATCACCGATAAATTCCATAACTTTATTATTAACATATCCATTGGCAAATACTTTACCAATTATAGCAAGTGCGATATCCTGAAGACCTACACCCTTTCTAGGAGCTCCTGTAAGATAAATTGCTACAACATCTGGCTTATTAATATCATAAGTTTTATTAAGTAACTGCTTAACAAGCTCAGGACCACCTTCACCCATAGCCATAGTACCAAGGGCACCATATCTTGTGTGACTGTCTGAACCAAGAATCATCTTGCCACCCTCTGCAAGCATTTCTCTTGCAAACTGGTGAATAACAGCCTGATGAGGTGGAACATATATTCCGCCATACTTCTTTGCACATGAAAGACCAAACATATGATCATCTTCGTTAATAGTTCCGCCAACAGCACAAAGACTGTTATGACAATTAGTAAGAACATAAGGAACAGGGAACTTAGTAAGTCCGCTTGCTCTTGCTGTCTGAATAATACCAACAAATGTTATATCATGAGATGTTAACTTATCAAACTTAATCTTTAACTTCTCCATATTACCAGAAGTATTATGGCTTTCAAGAATTGAATATGCCATAGTATTCTTCTTAGCTTCTTCCTTTGAACATTCTTCGTTATACTTGCTTTTTAAAATCGCCATTGCTTCGTTGTTATCTTCAATTATCTCTTTGCCATTAACAACATATGCGCCTGTTTCGTATAATTTAATCATAATTCATCGCCTTTCTTATTAGCTTATTCTCACACTTATACCCTGTTACCAGAATTATGAGATAAACTCTGGCAGCAGGGTATAGTTTAAAAATACTTTTTGTTACCCCAAAGGTTCTTCTTCTTTAACTCAAGATACTCTGCGTATGCCTGTTCCAGCATATACTTCTCATTGCTGAACTTAAGCATATGATAAGCTTCATGATACTTATAATATCCTGAATCAAGAAAAAATTCTTCACGTTGTGGTTTACTATTATAATTATCTGACATCATTAAATACCAGTGAACATTCTTCACTACTATGTCAGACTGAGTATTGAAAGTATACTGACTTTTACCAATATACTTTATAATGTTAGCACTGACGCCGGACTCTTCCTTTACTTCTCTAAGTGCAGTCTCTTTGTAGTCTTCATTCTCTTCCACTGTACCCTTTGGAAATACCCAGCCTTCGTACTTATTCTTGTAATTCTTATAAAGTAATAGTATCTTTCCTCTAAATATAACCACACCGCCACAGCTTGTTGCTTCTATCATAACAAACCTCCCGACTATATGGTGTGTAACATATCATGTTTATAATTATACAACCTTTTATAATTAAAATCAAACATTTTTAAACATTTATTTAAAATACTCAGAAAGAATTGCATTTGCTATAGGAACTGCGGACTCTGCACCTGTATTTCCATCCTCAACTATTATACTTAATACTATTTTAGGATTATCATACGGAGCAAAGCACACAAACCAGCCATGTGAATTATTGTTACTGTTATACTCAGCTGTACCTGTTTTACCTGCAACCTTCACATTAAGAGAATCAAGGCTTTTAGCCGTACCATCTGTAACAACTTTTCTCATTAAAGACTTCAGAATATCAGCCTCATCTTTGCTCATTAACTGTTCATAATATATTGGTTCGTATTTTTTTACGGTTTTATCAGAACAATCCTTAATACTGTTAACCATATATGGCTTCATAAGCACACCATTATTGGCAATTGCAGCTGTAATAAGTGCATTGTGAAGAGGACTAATAAGAGCTTTTCCTTGTCCAATTACATAATTTGCTATAGTTTCATCTCCCATGTCTTTACTTAAAGAAAATGAACTTTTGCTATATTCATAATCATATGGCAGCTCACTATTAAATAAAAGTTTGTTACATGTTTTATTAAACTTATCAATATTTAAACCAAGTCCAATATCAGCGAATCCACAATTACATGAGTTTGCAAACATTGTCCCTAAATCCTGTATTCCATGTGATTTATTATTATAACAATGTAAAGTATAATCATCAAATGTTAGTTCTCCATTACAATCATATTTAAAGTCTTCATAAGCATTCTTATTTTCCCTTAAATATTCAAGTGCTGTAACAATCTTGAAAGTAGAACCAGGTGCATATAAACCCTGTGATGCTCTGTTCATAAGAGCAAACTCTTCATTTTCATCATCAGTTAAAGCATCCCAGTTTTCACTTACTGTATTAGGATCATAAGAAGGCGTTGATGCCATGGCTAAAATCTTTCCTGTTTTAGGCTCAATCGCCACAACAGCACCCTTTCTGTCTCCTAACTCTTTATATGCAATGGTCTGCAAATTAGTATTAAGTGTTGTATAAATTGAATTTCCAAGTGGTTTACAC
Source organism: Lachnospiraceae bacterium (assembly GCA_024691145.1). GTDB lineage: Bacteria > Bacillota > Clostridia > Lachnospirales > Lachnospiraceae > JAILNW01. The sequence goes on along the minus strand of JAILNW010000054.1, from coordinate 977 downwards.
TCCTGAAAATCATCAACAATAATAGCAAGTTCATTCTCATTTGTTGTTAACATATCAAAATCATACTTGCTTTCAAGACCTGATTTACCTTTATCAACACGTCCTACAACATGTGCAAATATTTCTTTGTAAGGATAAAAACGCTGATTTTTATTATCTTCTCCCACATTACTATAGGCAAGAAGACAATTGTCAGCAGAATATATTCTTCCTCTTAATATTGATTTTTCAAGAATGGAAGACCTTTTATTATATGGATTATTTATTATTTCATCTGCATCAAAGGCAATAAAATGCCATAGATATAATATCATTATTACAAAAACAATAAAAACCCCGGTTGTAACATTCGAAAGTCTTGAATTATGTGTTTTTTCTGATTTTTTCTCTTTTTTTTCTTCAATATCATCGCTTTTTTCTTCAAATGATGTGTCACTTGTAACGCTTTCTGTGTTAGTTTTTCTGCTTACATCATTCAGTCTTTTAAGCTCATTCAAAGTAAATGTGCCTTCTGACATAGATGCCACATCTTTACCAATTTTATAAATAATATCCTGTTCAATATCTGTTTTCAAAAAATTATCTTCATTTAATTTATCATAAATCTCAAAATCTATCTCAGGTAATTCTTTCTCCAAAACATCGACTTCTTCTTTTTTATCTTTATTTTCAGCATCTTCTAATTTCTTTATCTCATCAATGTTAATGGTTTTATCAAATAATTTTGAGAATTTATCCTTATCTTTATTATTTTCAGATTTCATAATTCCCTCTTTATCCTTAAATGCTGACTTTCTGTTTCGTTTTTGTTTTGCCATTCTTATGCAGATAATCTCTTCTTACATACATTCCCTGTATTACACTAAATATAATAAGAGTACTAAGCACTGAACTTCCTCCGTAACTTATCAAAGGAAGTGTAACACCAGTTGAAGGTATAAACTTTATTGCTCCTCCTATTGTAAGAAAAACCTGTG
>JAILNW010000030.1 GCA_024691145.1 Lachnospiraceae bacterium | reverse complement strand
ACTACATCTGTTTCATACTTCGAAACTATATCATTAATCCTTTTTGTAAGTTCCTGTTCCTGCTTATCGGTCAAAAGATCCTGCCCATCCACAACTTTCTTTGAGCCTGCATAACTGTAGGAACTAAAACATATTATAAATAACAAACTCGTTAATAGTAATTTTGTAAATTTTTTCATCAGAACAACCACCTTCCTATCAACAAGTATAATACTGTAAGAATAGCAAATATAATTATCGTCTTAGTCCATAAATATTTATTATATTTGCCCTTATCAATAGGCAGCGTACCTGCTATCTTTCCTGTCTGTCCATTCATGGCAAATGTATATAATTCATCATTATACTTTGTATTAAGCATCCATACAGGTAAAAAAGCATAAGATGTTTTCTTGTCCTGAATCTGGCAGTTAATACTTTTTGTTCTTACAGAAGAATAACCACTTACAGAACCAGTAAAACTGCTATTAACAGTATTCTTTATTCGGCTGTCAACAATGCTCTTCATATCTTTAGCCTCAACATCATATTTATCAGCAAGATATCCAGAAAGATATGCCATATTAAACTCTTTTATTTCGTCAAAATCAAAAGGTTCTATAGACTGCATATATTTATCATCAGCCTTTTTAGATCCATCTGCCGGCACATGATTAAAAGCAAGATCTCCTTCTCTTGTAACAAGATATCTGTCTGTCTTTGTATAATTATATTTACTGTCTGACCATGTTTTTACCTTAGTTGCATCAAATTCCGCTTTTGTATGTGTATTGCAGTCAAACAGCCAGAAAGGAACATACACACCTGTAAGTTTCTGAATTGCATTTTCTTCTTCAAAAGCATCAGGAAGAAGCTTTTTGCCCTTATAAAATTCCTTAAGTTTTTTTACAGCCTCATCCTTATTGATTTTAAATGGAATAACATAATCAGGTTTTAGCATACCTTCAAACTGCTTTGGAAGTATGGTTGCATTGCCACAATATATGCAAAATGTTGCAGCCGTATTCTCATCAGCTACAATCTGCGCAGCACAGCTTGGACATACATAAGCCTTAAGTTTCTTTGCTTCTTCATCAGTCCAGTCAGTAACTTCTTCTCCTTCTGCATTATCAAGAGGCACCTCTTCAATCTCAACCATCTCATCGGTAAACTGTTCATTATACTTTTTAACATCGCCTATATCAAAAACTCCGTCACAGTACTTACAGCTTAACTTTTGTGATGAACTGTCAAATTCAAGTACAGCATCACACCCGGGACATCTGTAATTTAATAAAGCCATATAAAACCTCATTTCTGAAATATGGTAACAGCCATAAAGACTGTTACCATTATATCTAAAAATATATTAATCAAATTATTGAACTATATCATTCTCATCAAACTTGTCACCACATACCGGACAGAACTTAGGTGGATTCTTAGGATCCTCTGGTTCCCATCCGCACTTGTCACACTTATAAAGTGGTGCGCCTGCTGGTCTCTTAGAACCGCAATTCTGGCAGAAGTTTCCTTTATTAACAGTACCACAAGAGCAAGTCCATCCTTCTTCTTCCGGTTTCTTGGCTCCACAATTTACACAGAACTTGCCAGTGTTATTCTTCTGGCCGCATGAGCAATCCCATCCGCCTGCAACTGCTGCACCAGCTACCGCCTGTGGCTGAGCCTGCTGCTGTTGCTGCATCTGAGCCTGCTGCTGTGCCTGTTGCTGCTGATCCATCTGGAATAATGTATTTGTATTCATGCCACCTGCCTGATTAGCCATATTCATTCCCATGAATCCCATCATGGCACCATTCTTATTATCAGCTGCTTTCTGCATAGCCTGTGCCTGAGCATTAACAAGAGTTGCTGCTGCCATACCAGGATTACGCATAACTGCAGTTTTCTGCAACTCTTTAATCATATCCTGATCTTCCTGAGGGATGCTCATTGTTCTGAACATAATGTTGTTCATAACAACACCTCTTGCCTCAGCCCATAATGCTTTCAGATACGCATTGATTTCATTTTTAATTAATTCTCTGTGGCTATTAAGCTGATTAGGTCGTATCTCCTTGTCAGAAATCTCTGAAAAACATGGTGCAAGAGCATCCACAAGTTCAACCTTAAGAGTCTTAGTAAGCTCAGTTGCTGGATAAGACTGCTCCGGGAAGTTCCTACATATCTGCTCGAAAAATATAATTGGATTCTCTATTCTGATTTCATATTCACCGCTGCATCTTAAACTTACATCAACATCTAAACCGATATTTCTGTCTACAACTCTGAAAGGAATAGGTTCTGAAGTTCCAAATGGCAATGCTCTTACAGGAGCAATATTAATATAATAAACTCTCTGATCCTTTGCTGTCTCTCCGCCATAAGCAATACGTCTTCCAATAGTTTTAATATAATTAACAAAATTCTGTCCTAAGTTTCCAGTAAAGAAAGATGGTTCAGAGGACTGATCATACTTAAATGTACCTGGTTCTGCTGTCATCTCAACAACTTTACCCTGATCTACAATAATCATGGCTTGTCCCTGATTAACAACAATGGTAGAACCATTTGATATAATATTTTCTGTTCCGTTGTTAGAACCCTTTGCTGTCTTTTTTGGTTTTCCTTTTACTGCAAGTACATCATCCTTCATGGCATCACAGTAAAAATATTCAAGATACTGATCTGCTGTAACACTTCCTATTGCACTTGCTGCTGCTTTCAATAATCCCATTTTACTTTACTCTATTATACATACTGTATAATAGTTTCTCCTTTCATAATGATAAATTAT
>JAILNW010000010.1 GCA_024691145.1 Lachnospiraceae bacterium | reverse complement strand
TAGTTCATTTTCAGCAACATATTTTAAGTAATCATTCGTTGATGTAATTGTTTTAAAATGTCTTACTGATACTTTTTGTTTTAATTCTGTATGCAGTTTCTGTTCTATTTCATGATTATTTTGATATTCATCAAATGCTGTCACTATAAACACCTCTTGTTTCCTATTTCCCAAAATGCTATTGCACTTGCAGCTGCCACGTTAAGAGAATCTACTTCATTACTCATTGGTATTTTAACTGTGTAATCACAATTATCTAATGTAGATTCCATAAGTCCATCCCCTTCATTACCAAGGATTATTGCTAACTTTTTTTCATCATTCAGTCTTTTATCATTTATATCAATTGTGTCTTTTCTTAGTGCCATTGCAATAGTTTTAAAACCTATTTTTTTTATATCATTAAGATAATTATTTTCCCAATTTTCTTCTGAATCTATATAAGTCCATGGTACCTGAAATACAGTTCCCATGCTTACTCTTATTGCTCTTCTATATAGCGGATTGCTGCATTCCGGAGTAAGAAGAACAGCTTCTATTCCAAGAGCTGCTGCTGAACGGAATATAGCCCCCATGTTTGTTGGATTCATAACCTTTTCAAATATAGCTATTCTTTTCAGATTCTTTATAACTTCATTGGCTTTTAAAAGAGACTTTCTTTTCATGGCACAAAGCACACCTCTTGTAAGCTTAAATCCAGTAAGTTTTGTAAGGACATCAAATTCCGCAGTATATACAGGTATATCTCCAGCCATTTCTATACACTGCTTTGCCTCTGTTTCTATATGTTTCTTCTCAACAAGCATAGAAACTGGTTCATAACCTGCATTTAAAGCTCGTTCTACAACTTTAGGGCTTTCCGCAATAAAAATCCCCTTATCAGGAGAAGGGTAATTTAAAAGTTCATTTTCAGTCATTCTTGCATATATATCAAGACTTTTATCATTAAAGTCTGTAATTTCTGTAATATTTGCCATTCTGTTCTGTCCTTTCACAATACATTCTTTTCTTAATTCTAACATATAGTACCTATATTCGCAACAAAAGGCAGACCATCTGATCTGCCTCATTTATCTTAAGTTTACTCAACAATCCCTGTGCCATTACAACGATTACATCCAGCTGTACCATTTCCATCACAACCAGTACAAGGAGGGTATCCATAATATCCCCAGCATCTGTTACAAGTCTTTGTTTTTCCTGTTCCATGGCAGTGATTACAAATTCCACTTCCGGCGCATCCTTTGCAGGTAACTCCAGACTGATAATCACATAGGGCACATCCTTTTCCTCCACAGTTTTTACATACACCAGTACCATCGCATCCATCACAAAGACCTACGCCTTTTTTTGAACAGTTTGTACAAGGTACTTCCATAGTTCCATTACACTGTTCACATGTAACTTTACCAGTTCCATTACATCTTTCACAAACTACAATTCCTGTTCCATTACACCTGTCACATACTCTCGGTCCATGAACTTCCGCTATTTCTTCATATTCTTCATGAATATGCTCCTCTTCTTTAGGTGGTTCTTCAGTATGTTTATTTTCTTCTTCTCTTGCTCTGCTTTCCATTATATATTTAATAGAATCATCATAGTTAACAGAATCCACAAGATTAAAGTTATCCTTTTGTAATTCCTCTTTTGCCATTACATCAACCTTTTCCAAGGCTGTAGTTATGTTTTTTGCTATTTCAATATCATCATTTTTACCTTTCTCTATTAGCTTGAATATCATATTATCATTTTCTTTGTCAATCTTATAATATTCTATGTTTGCGTCAATTACCTTTTTACCATTTTTAATGGATGCATATCCTTTTTCGTTAAGTCTTTCTAATATTACTGCATATACCTCTGCTGCTCCACGATCTACCAAGTGGCATCCTTCTAACAGTTCTTTAGCATCTTGATTGTTATATGATATTCCGCATACTGGATAAGAATTCTCATTATCTACATATAAACCAATATCAGGATTAATAGATATTCTAATATATAATTCTGGGAAAATATCCTCTGTAATAGTAAATTCATCAATATCTTCAATTGTTTCTGTATAACCATCCTTTACATCTTTTAATACAACTTCGCTTCCCTGCTTCTTCTCAGCCTTGTTTACCTTAGTTTCATTATCTGATTTACTACATCCAGTAAATGTACTAATAACAATGCTTAAAACTAATATAAATAATTTAACTTTTTTCACACATATCACCATCCTTATAAATAGTATATCGGAATACTTTTTTCAAATGTAAAATATGTTTTCTTCTTAATTCTTTAAAAACTATAAAAATTCTAAAATATCTATAAAACTTATTTTAATAGTATTGTAATCTATTATCTTATGTGATATATTTTCTTTAACATAATTATTTAAATTTATTAATATTTTAGGAGGATTTGTTATGAAAAAGAAGTTATTAATTGGCGGAATTATAGGAGGAGTTACTCTTTTAGCAGCCACTCCAGTTGCTTTAACTATGACAGGAGTTGTTGATATTCCTGTAATCAATAAGATAGTATCTAATGATGCAAAAAAAGTCAATAATAAAAAGAAAGATAACACTGATAAAACTGAAGACAAAAAAGATAATCAGAATAATACTGATAGTTCATCAGATACTAATGATCTCGATCTTTACAAAAAGGTAATTGTAAAGGAGGAAGAAAAATTTGATGAATCAAAATGTAAAGAGATTAAGTTTGAAAAGCAGGAAAGAAAGCCTGTATCAGATGACCATAACTTAAAAACTTCTACTTATGAAGACTTTCTTGCTTCTTATGTAACTGCCATAGACCAGTGGAACTTCTATGCTTTACTTGATCTTTCATTTGTTCAATATTCTGGTTTTTCAGGAAATCAGGATTTTTTTGATGAAATGGATGGATATGTTGTTTCAGCAAAAGTTTTAAGAGATGAACCTAATGAGAAACTGCTTAAACTTAAACTTGACATTACTAAACCAGGAAAGAGTTCGCTTTCTACTGGAATTAACGAAAAATATGTATACTTTATAAATGTAGATGGCAAATGGTATGCTTCTCCTTTGTTTAACAAATTAGGAGATATTGAACGTTCAATTACATTTAAAAAATCTGATTCTACTATTATTGCAAGATGGCCTGATGCTATTAATGCTGGTTACGGTTTTAAAGATATAGATGATTACTATAAAAATGGTATACATTTTTCAAGAAAAACTGAATTTGATTTTAATAAAGATGGAAAAAAAGATACCATTACTGTTGGAAAGCCTAAGTCACAACTTGATTATGAAAAAGGAATAAATTTATGGGCCAAAGATGATATATTCCACCTTAAAGAAA
>JAILNW010000008.1 GCA_024691145.1 Lachnospiraceae bacterium | reverse complement strand
AAAAATAATATATTAAGAAAGTTTTTCTCTAACTTCCATTAATATTTTTCCAAGCATATTTTTCCCATTTCCTTCTTTTCCGCAGCCCCAATAATAATCATTAGATGTGTTTTCAACCAATTCCTCTTTTTCTGTAGAAAGCAATATTTTCTTAATATCTTCATTTTGTGAAAATTTTGCAAACACTGCTTTTCTCATTATATCATCTTTCACCTGTTCCCAATCTTTTCTCAAAGGCAAATCTCTGTTTCTTCCCATCTCGGCTGCTTTCATAGGATTATCGAGAAGTCGAATTATTTCTTCATACTCTGTTCCAGCAAATTTTTGTGCCTGAAAATAATGCTCGCTTGTTAACCACATTTTACCATCCAGTTCAAAATCATTATGTGAAAAATTCGAAAAACAACCATATTCTTCATTGATTTTATAAAATTTTATTGCCATGTACAAATTATCTCCTTTATTTTTAAATTAAGATACATTAAATATATTTTCAATTAATCTACTTATTCTACAGTAAGCGCAAAATACTTCATCATCAGGCTCACAATACGAAGCTTCAGCTGATAATGATGTTTCAATCATAAATAGTAGTCCTGCTAGTTTTATTGAAATATATTCTTTTCCTTTTAAATCTTTAGCCAAATTAATCAATATTTCACAAAATTTATCATAAACTTTACTATCAATTTTCTTTTCAGTTCTTGCTGGTACTAATAAACCTATCACTAGATCATTAATTTTTTCATAGTAATTATCCATATATACCTCCTATTATTTTACATAACCTACTATTGCCTCTCGCGGAATACTTTGATACGCAGAAACTTCTTTTTGCCATACTGAGTAATGATATGGTAAACCTTCTGCTCCATTTTTTCTTGGAAATTTCTGATGTCGCGGCTTACGACTTATCAGGTGGGAGTTTCCTTCCCACTATGTGAAGCACCCTTGGCTGGGCGCACTGACAAGTACAATGCCCCAGCATTATATATAACTCAATTATATATTGACTCTATTCTATACTTATTCGGATTTAAAACAAATTTTGTAGCATCAATTACAGTTTTCTCGTCATAAGTAAATTTTATTTTACCTTTACAATATATCGTTAATTCTCCATATCCAAAATTCCTTCCCAAAATACCTCCAGTAACATATTGTGAATACTCACATAAATCATTATTTTTACCTAATTTCAACCACATTTCAGTACTATCACCATTAAAATTTTTGACAAACTTATTACCTATCTCATTAGCATATATTCCATAATACATACTAATATATTTAACATCATCAAAAATTAAATCTGAAAAAGAGGGAATATATACATCTTTATTATAGAAATCTAACTCTTTCATTAATGTTGCACCATAAACTCTCAGGTGAAACTGCTCTCCTTCCGAAAAGCTATCATAAAACAGATTTCCCTCTGATAATTCTAAAAAATCAAACTTTTCTCCTGTTAAATCTATTTCTTTCATTATTTTCCAACCTTTTTAATAATTATTTGCAAAATATCTCCTCGTGTTTCTCTAACTGCTCCACTTACTTTGCCACCATATTTTTTCATAATACTTGAGGCATCTCCTTTGCTTAATATTTCAAATCCCGATTCTGCTAAACTTTCAGGATTTGCTTTATATATTTTTTTAAAATATTTATTACTATAATTTCCTGTAATAGTCATGGTTCCACCCTCTTTTAATACACATGGAATATCACTATCTAATATATCATATTTATACGGATTAAGTGCTATAATATGATCAAATTCGCCATTTACAAACTGACTCATGTCATTAACATCTCCAAAGACTACACCTTTAGCATTTGGGAAAATATCAATATTTGTTGCACACGGTATCGGACTATCTCCTGCTCCTACATTTAGTATTTTCTTTAACTCACTATCACACTTATTATGTACCATATCTCAGCATCAGGACATTGCTACCTGTCACTGTTAACGCTAATATCTGGATTTTTTATCTTCTGAATATCAAATGAAGCTGACTCAACAATAATTTTAGTAACAGGTAATATTTTATGTACTTTATCTACTACTGTTAAGTGTGTCTGCTTCCTGCATCTATACCAAGATTAATTTCCTGTGTATAGTTCGTGCTATTATATAATAATTGTATTGTAAATGGACAATAGTTAATTACTTTTGCTTTTCCATCCTTTAAAAGATGTCTTACTTTACCATGCC
>JAILNW010000402.1 GCA_024691145.1 Lachnospiraceae bacterium | reverse complement strand
TATCTTTTGTTAACATAATTCCCCCTGTCATAATTACACAGATATTAATAAGCATTGTAAATGCTGTAATTCCAGACTGAAAAAATCCCATGTAAAAGTAACTGTTTTTCTTTGCACTAAGAAACCCATCATTTCCCACTTTAAACTTTTCTTTTTCTATATCTTCATTGGCAAATGACTTTACAACTCTTATTCCTGATAAGTTATCTTCAATTCTTGCATTAATATCAGCTATCTTTACTCGGTCATTTTTAAAGGCTCTCTTCATACGTTTGTTCAGTATAAATGTGAAAATAAACATAATCGGAAGCAATGCAAAGGAGGCCAGTGTCAGTTTCATACTTATATTTGACAAAATAATAAAAGCACCAATAATCTTTATAAAAGATATTGCCAGATTTTCAGGGCCGTGATGCAACAGTTCCGATATACCAAACAGGTCATTTGTAATTCGGCTCATCATCTGACCAACCTTTTGTTCATCATAATAAGAAAATGACAGTTTCTGGTACTGGTCAAATATCTCTGCTCTCATATCACATTCCATCTTGCTTCCCATAATGTGGCCAACACAGGAAATGTAATAATTTGCCCCAAACTGTATAAGAACAAGGATAATCATTCCTACACCTACAAAAATAATGGTATTAACATCTCCCTGTTCTTTTATATTATTTATATTTGATGTAATATATCTTACACCAAGGGGAATTATAAGTGCTATAAATGATGCCACAAAGGCAAAAAACATATCTAATATAAATGTCCCCATGTATGGCTTATAATATCCCGCCATTTTTTTAAGATTCTTTCTCAAAACCAGTCCCCCTTTTTTAACTCCACCCTGATTTCTGTAAATTATAGCATGTATATTGGCATTTGTCTATTCTTTTGCATATGATGTTATAGAAAGCTCATCTGGCTCAACATGACATTTTAAATATAATACTTCTACTCCGGCTTTTTTTGCTTCTTCCAATGCTACAGCAAACTCTTTGTGCATATCTTTGTTGGCTCTTACACAATCTACACCTTCCATGGCAATTACAAATGCAAGTATGGCTTTATATCCTTCTTTTCTGGCCTTGACTAGTTCATGTATATGCTTTACGCCTCTTTCTGTTGGTGCATCAGGGAAATATCCAATTCCGTCAATCTCTAAAGTACAGCCTTTTACCTCCATAAGGTATTTTTCTGTATTATTATTTATATTTCGTTCCATATAAAAATCTATTCTGGACTCACCATATGTGTATTCTGGGACTACTTTATCATAATCTTTTGTTAACAGCCATTCTTTAACAACCTTATTAGGTGCCTGACTATCTATGTTAAATAATACACCATTACTTTTTCTTACTGCAACAAGATCATATTTTGTCTTTCTTCCTGGTGTACTAGGTGCAGTTAGCCACACTTCACACTGTGGTATTAGCAGTTCTTTGCATCTTCCTGTATTTTTTACATGAACTGTTTCCTTCTTCCCATCTACCATTACTTCTGCAATGAAACGGTTAGGACGGTTTAAAAATGTTGCTTTTTTAATGTTTTCGTACTTCATAATATTTACCTTTAATTAAATCCTTAATACAACTATAGTATTTCTCATCCTCATCTTCAAATATTTCCTCCCCTTCAAGCATATATGCTCGTAAGAGATATTCTGCTGCAATCTCATCTATATCCATATTCAATTACCTCACTTTTTTAAATTTTCTTCTTTTTCAAAAAAAGCTTTTTCTAATATTAAATACTCTTCATCTGAGCATAATTCTTTGCATTTTCTTTTATTATCTTTGCCAAGAAGACCCCGGCTTCAAAAATCAATAGATTTTAAGTAGGGGATGAATTGGCCCCCTTTTTCTTATAAAGTAATTGTTTTTCAATATTGTGAATTGAAGGTTATTTTTCCTTTGCGAGTATCCAACCTCCACAATGTATAACTTTGGTTATTTTGTTTGGTGAACAGGTAACAGCTTTGCCTGTTGGTGATTGTTTTGCAGTTTGAAGAACGATACTTGCACCATTGTTACTTGTTCCCTGAGAAGTATACTGCTTTCCTTTGTATGTTACTTTGTCACCAGATTGTATCGTATAACGTTTCTTGCGGACAGAAACTCTTCCTTTCGAAACTTTCTGACCGTGATAAATCCTATTATTTTTAGGATTGTTTCGTGGTTCCCGTCTGTTGGTACGGTTGCATCCGAGTTCTGAACCCTTTCTGATTTTCCCGTCACGAATATCAACATATTTAGCATCGTAGAATTTAGAGAGAACTCTGTTATTTCTTCTTCGTTTTACAATATGGACTTCGGCATGACGATGCGATGGATGAAAATCCCCCATTGCATAAGCATCATTCGCATGTGTTTTAGGCAGCTGTCCCAGTTTTCGCCTGCTCGCTTTGGTATATGAACCGTATGTGGTCCGTACTTCAATATTCGAAAACAGTTCTTT
>JAILNW010000386.1 GCA_024691145.1 Lachnospiraceae bacterium | reverse complement strand
TTAATTTTCTTAATTTTCTAAACTTCTAATTCCTTTATGACATTTTTGCTCATTTTTTCAATATAAATATTACCATCATCAACATATGCTATCATCGTATCAGCATTAACTCCTGAATCTGACGAATCTGAACTTCTTGCAATATTGGCTCCTATTCTTATCTGAGTTGGTTTCATATTAAGTGCAATTATAAAAGCTTTATCGTTACCATCGCACCCTGCATGTACATTACCATAAAGTGTTCCAAGTACTACAATATTACCTTTAGATGTTACATTGGCTCCATAATTAACATCACCAATAATCACAACACTTCTGTCTGTGTTCAAAACCTGACCAGATCTAAGGCTTCCCTTGTGGAATATAGCATTTTGTGATGCAAGCCCTTTTGCTTCTTCAACGGCTTTCTTAAGCTTTCTTTCATCTTCACTTTTAATTTTTTCTATTAAAGCCTTTTCTTCCTTATCCCTTGTTGCATTAAGTTCCTTTATCTTCTTATCATAAACTGCCTTAAGTTCTTTTTCAATCTTTTCCTTTTTATCTTTAAAAACTGCTGTGATATTCTCCTCAATCTGCTTTTTATAAAGATTATCTTTATTCTTATCATTTGATAAAACACAAACAATATTAAGCTGTGTATTACTGCTTATTATATCAAGGATTTCAGTAACCTGCTCATCACTAAGTTTTCTTCCCTCAAAACTTATAGCAAGGTCTGTCTTTCCTAAAAACTTAGATGACTCTTTAAATTTTGTCTCAACATCCTTCTTAAGCTTTTCATACTCTATTTTTTCATCAAGTATAACAATTATCCCCGACTGAATCCCCTTTATAATAACTGTATTCTTCATAAAATCCTCCTTAGTCATGTGCTGTACCGTCAGCATCAGCCTCTGACACTTCTGAATCAATAAGAACATCTGTATCAGTAAGTTCATAATAATATTTATAAATATTTGAAGCAAGGTCTGCTGCATTATGAGAACTATATCCAAACTGTATAACTGCAGTTACACAGATTTCTGCCTGGTCAAATGGTGCGTAAGATACAAATAATCCATGGCTTGGTCTTGTCTTAACCTGCTGTGCAGTACCTGTTTTTCCGCCAACCACAATAGGCATGTCCTTAAAATTCTCTCTAACATTTCCTGACATATTTGCATTACAAACATTATACATACCTTCATGTATAGCATTCCATGTAGACTGCTTAAAATCAATCTGATTATGAACTTTAGCTGAATTATCAAGCACAAGTTCACCTTTATTATCTACAATCTTGTCAACAAGCGTAAGATCATACACAGTTCCACTATTTGCAAGTGCAGTACCATATCTTGCTATCTGAATTGGTGAAAAAGCATGTGTACCCTGACCGATAGCAGATCTTACTGCATCCATGTCAGATATCTGTGGTTCATATTCCGATACCTCTACACCTGATTTGGCATCAAATCCAAATTTTGAAGCATACTCTTTTAATTTTTTCAAACCAAGTTCAGTATCAAAAGTACCATTCAAAGAACCTAACCTATAGCCTACTTCATAATAAAAATAGTTACATGAATAACCTATAGCCTGCATACAATTAATAGTACCATGTCCTGATTTACTATGACATTTAGGCGGATTATCAATCTTGTCAAATGTCACTTTGTCCGTAATATACGTTGATGGCGTTATTACACCTTCTTCTAAGCCAGCTGCTGTAGAAATCATCTTAAATGTAGATCCAGGTGCTGTTCTTGTCTGAGTAGCTCTATTAACAAGCACATCTCCATTGTCCTCTAATAATCTCTTATAATACTTGGCATCTATTGAATTAGCAAGTTTGTTATTATCATATGAAGGATATGTAACCATTGCCATAACATCACCAGTATTAACATTTGTAACTATAACAGCTCCGGAACATGGATCAAGTGCAAGCATTCCTGCTGTTATATCCCCGCTTTTTATCTTACTTCTAACGTAAGTATATGCTGTTATAGCCCCCTTCTTTAAGGAATTAATCTCATCTTCATTATATTCTATTGCACCCTGTTCAAGCATCATTATACAAACTTCAGAACCTGTAAGTTCATCACTCATTATCATTGTTCTGTATACGTATTTTGCCATCTCCTTATCATTTTGTATGACATCGGCAATATAGTCATACAATTTTCCATAAAGTTCTTTTGTACTATAAAAAGAGTCGCCTTCTATTGACAATTTTTCTGTATCAATATATCCATTTTCAAGACAATATTGCATAAACTGGCTAAATCCAAGCTCTCCCTCTTTATATTGCTTTAACTTCTTATCATCATCTTTAATTTTTGATGTTAAAAGTACCTTATTCTCTATAAGAATCTGATATATTCTGTTAATGTACTCAACCATGGCATTTTTCTTCTTTTTCTTATCATCAACATTGCCATATAATTCATTTGCTGTTACTTTACTTTTAACATCAATAAGACTTAAAACCTTTGAAAAATCTTTTTCTCTTGCTTTTAAATATTTTTTATATGCTGATTTTTCATAAGTTTTAGCATCATCAGAAGTAAAATGAGTAATATCAACAATATTATTATCTATTAAAGCATAATAAACATCATAAATTGGTATCTCAATATCAGAAGCAGATTCAGCTTCACCTGCTTCTTTTTTATTTTTTATTGCAGCTAAAAGTATACCCCCCAGTTCCTTTTCCAAAAGCTTATATGATGCTTCCTGAAGGTTACTGTCAATAGTAAGGTAAACATTATCTCCTGCAACTGGCTCATCAATATTAAGAATCTCTTCTGTCTCACTGTTACTATTTATCTTAATCTTCTTTTTTCCCTTTTTTCCATGAAGATATTCTTCCAGATACTGTTCAAGTCCTATCTTTCCAATCTGATCTGTTACACTATAATCCTCATTACCACTTTCCTGTAATTCTGTTAACTTTTCATTTGATATAAGACCTGTATATCCCATCATATGAGCATATATCTCAGCCTCATCATAAACCCTGTATGTTTCTGTTAATATTTCGACGCCAGGAAGTTCACCGCTGTATTCTTTAATTACAGCAACAAGTTTTTCATCAACGTTTGTTGCTATTGTTATTGGAAGATATTTAGCAAACTTATTAAGCATAAGATAATATCTTACCTGCATAATCTCAAGTGAATCCTCAAGTGAATATTCATCACTAATGTTAAATACCGTTGTATTTTTTGCTCCAGTTCCATTCTTTAAATATTCATATACTTCCTTAGCAGAAGCTTTTTTCTGGCTTTCAGTAAGTGCATCCACAGAACGAAGTGAGTATGCATCTCTTTTAAATCTCAATTCTTCTTTAGTATCTCCATCAAAATACAATTCACCCTTATCATCAAGTTTTATAAAAAAATCGTTAGCAAGTCTGCCATCATACTTTTTTATAAGCTTAATCATCTTGTGAATCATTTTATTTTTTTCTTCACCAGTCTTTAATTCTCCAGTATCCTCAAGTGTAATTGAATAAGATAACTTATTATAAGCCAGTAATACACCATTACAATCCAATATGTTTCCTCTTGTACCCTTTATCTCTCTGACTTTAATAGTAGCATCTTCAGGATCTGCAAAAAGCCTGTCATTCTCAACAATCTGTATATTAAATAATCTTACAATA
>JAILNW010000378.1 GCA_024691145.1 Lachnospiraceae bacterium | reverse complement strand
GTGCAAAGGAATAGATTATATAACATACTAATGTAGTATAACCTGCTGCATAGTAACCAAATATATTTAAAAATATATAATTAAGTAATATATTCAATGACGCTCCTATTACACTTGCTATCATGATGTGAGTTGTTTTTTTGTAATAGAATTCAAAATTTGCATATAATGTATATGAAAAAACAAAATAAACACTCATTGCAATAGGTGGAATAATCCATATAGCTTCCATATATGATTCTGGTGCAAAGATTGCTACCACTTCAGGGGCAAATGTAATTAGAAGTATATTAACTGCTGCAATGATTATGAGCGACGAATATGCTATAGTTGATATCTGTTCTATTTTTTTTTCTTTTATTTTTTGAAACATCCAAGGACTTAAGGTTTGTAATAAAGCAACATTGAACAAAAGCATTATATTTGACAATGAATTAGCAAGAGAATAAACTCCTGCTTCTGATGAACCTATCATTTTTTTAATCATTATTCGATCTGAACAATTTAAAACAGTTTGAGATAAATAATGTAGCACTAGTGGTAGATTAAATGATAGAGCATATAACCAATATTTTTTTGAAAAAAAATATTTTCCTTTTTTTAGTTGTATAAAAAAGAACCATGCATAACAAGCAACTTGTGCAAACATCTGCCCCAATATCCTACCAGTTACTTTATCAGTAGAAAGAAAAACAAACAAGATTCCTACTATAGGTTGGACAATAGACGATATTGCTGTTATCACAACAAGTTTTTGATATTTCAACAAAACACGCTGTTCTACTAACCAGAAACTAAATGCTGCATTTGCCCATATCATAATAATCATTGATGCCATTTGAATTGTTGTTAAACCTAACAATAAATTAATATAATGATGAAATAATAAATAAATAATAGTCCAAAAAATACATAGAGTGAAATTTAATCCCTGTAGGGAAGATGCAAATAAATCCCTTTCATTACTAAATTTTACTAACCCCTGCATAAAAACACCTGATGAAAGATTAATAGAAACTATTATAGTAATTATTCCCATCCACGAATTGAATGTTCCATAATTTCCATATTCTGACGTAGACATTAATCTTGTGAATATAGGTGTAGTAATTATAGCAATTCCACTTTGCAGAAAAGAACATATCAAGAACCAAAAAGATGCTTTAATTTGGACAGGTAACAAATTATAACTTGAAATCAATTTTTTACATTTTTCCATGTTCATTTAAAACTTCTCCCTTAATAGCTTCTAATATTATTTTACATTCATTAACCTCTAAGTTTTATAAGAAAACTATATATACACGGCGAAATACTAAAAATGTTATGTTTTAGGGATAACAATCTTTTCTCTTCAACTTGTTGCTTATACATTTTATAATAAGACTGTATTAATTTCAATGAATTTTTAGGTGCGTTATTTTTAATAGAGTCTAAATAAATTGCAATAGCAAAATTAGCAGCCGTTGCAGCAATCAAGTTTTTTTTATAATATTCATTTTTTGTATAATAATCAACTATCCATGTTGAATATTCTTGAAATGCATACAACCTTTTTACTTTGAAAGAAGTTGATGTACTTCCTGGGCGTTGAACAAGATAATAATGTAATTGTTCCGGCACATATGCTATTTTATCAACTTTTTGCAAAATTTCACGATTAAAATGTATATCTTCACTAACATGTCCTGGAATAAAACGTGTTTTTCCTATTAATTCACGTTTCCAAACTTTATTCCAAACCTCTATCCTAGCTTTATCCTTATTAATAAGCATACTAAGATAATCATTTATTTCAATAATTTTCTCGTTTCCTTTTACATTGTTATGGTTTATTATTGATTCAATCTCTTCGACATCAACTGAATCGCAGAAACTAACATCACAAGAATTATTTATACAACAATCTATCAACTTTTTATACATTGATTGAGAAATCCAATCATCACTATCCAAAAATGCAATCCATTCACCATTAGCAATTTCTAACCCAGTATTTCTTGCAACAGATAAGCCACCATTTTTTTGATGAACAACAACTATACGTTTATCTTGTAGAGCTAATTTATTGCATAACTCACCTGAATTATCAGTTGAACCATCGTCAATTAGAATTATTTCAATATTTTGGATAGTTTGATTGCGAACAGAATTTATACACTTTTCTAAGTAGTTCTCCACATTAAAAACTGGAATAATTACACTCAAAATTGGTTTTTTACTAATATACATTAACAATTATCACCACCATAAAAGCTAATATTGTAATCAACAAATAACATAATAAAGAAAAAGAATTCATATTCTATGTATCTAATAATTGGATTCGAAAAGCCATATAAAATAATCACTACACTGAAAGCATATTTTAATGAATAACAGTTATTACGTTCATACAATAATACCTTTTTTAATGATCTAACGACAAACAAAGTAAAGAACGCTCCACCTATAATTCCATATCGAGCAAGGTCATCAGGCCATTCCGAATGTCCACCAACAATCAATCCACTAAACATAGTATTATATCTTGAGAAAGGAACACCTAATAAAGGATTATTCTTAAAAGAATCCCAAGATAACTTAATTAAATCAAATCTACCCATCAAATCAGATCCTTTAATACTTTCGCGCCTAAGCAATAAGACTATTTCATTAAGACGAACATTAACTGTTTCATTTTTAGCAAAAAAAGTTCTGCTTATGGACTCTATAATTGTAGGTAACATAGGTAATCCGATAATTATCAACAGGCATATAGGTAATATAATTATAATTTTATATAATTTTTTCATTTTTGACCCAATTATGAGCACAAATAAAATACCCCAAATAGCAAATATTAGCTGTGTTGTATAATTTGACATATAAATAT
>JAILNW010000354.1 GCA_024691145.1 Lachnospiraceae bacterium | reverse complement strand
ATATTTATGAACATTAAAAATAACAACATTTTTAGTAGTAATTTCTTTATAACTATATATTCCTTTTTCCTAAATGACTTTTAATAAATTTTATATTAACCATTTCACATATTTCCATAATCTTTCTTCCATCATCTTTTGGATCCAATTTACTCATTATATTCTTCATTCTTTGACTTCTTGTAGAATAAAAGTTCTTATCAATGTATAACTTTTCTAAATAATTGACTAGTTCTTCGTAGTCTCCATGTACCATATCAGATTCATTCATTATTGAACTAATGTCTGATGGATAATCAGTTAATGCCACTGGAATTCCTTCAAGCATTGCAAGACGAACACTATGTGCCCCACCAGCTCTATTGGGTTCTAAATAAACATCGCACATCTTATATAATTTTTCAATATTTTCTTCAAATCCCCAAAATATAATTTGCTGCTTATCTATTAATGGTTTTGCAATTTCATTAGAAAAGTAAATTCCATCTCCCACCAAAACCCAACGTATTTCATCATACTTATTAAGCATTTGGCACATACATTCAATCAATTCATCAGTAATCTCATAGTTTAAACGCCTCCCAACTGACACTACCACAAAATCATTTTCATTAAAATAATCTGTTTTTATATACGAAATTGGATTTTCTCTAACTACAGTATTTGATAAATTTGTTTCATATATGGTTTCTTCATCAATTGAATGGTATATCTTATTTTCCTGTAAACATTTTTCTCTTGCCGGTGTTATATAACCATCACTTAACATACTTGTCTGATACCCACGAAACGGTAAAAAGACTGTGGGAATTTTACCATATGATAAGAACGCTTCTATTCCAATCTCATCAGCAATATTTAAAATAATATCTGGATTCCATCTCTCTAAACTATTTATAAAAGAATTAAGTCCCTCTTTTACTAAAACATATGGGAAATAATTTACTTTAATATTTTCATTAAGTCTCTTAGCAAGATTCTCGTCATATTGATACTTTTTACGAGCAACATTATTTTTTTTTAATAAAAATACATCACAATCTTCCATAGATTCATATGCAGCCGTCCCTACAAATATCTGCACTTCATATCCAAGATTAGATATTTGATTTGCATATAAAATATCCAAATCTACACATGCTTGAATTCTTTCTAATTCACAAAAATAATGACATATAATGGCTACCTTAGTAATTTTATTAGAATATTCCTGTTTTTTAACCTCTACTCCATAATACTTTTTTATTTTCCACAGCAAATCTCTTATATCCGTAAATATTTCAGGGTACATGCAATCAGTCCTATTCTCTTCAAACAACATCTGTTGAATGTCAAATATCAATCCAAAAGCTGTATCATCCTTCCAATTATAGTCCTTTAATGTTTGTACCATCATTTTTACGCAATCTGTATCATATAATCCTGCATCAAATAAAAGCTGAATTGCGATAACCTTTTTTTCTGATGCATCCATGGATTTTAACACTTTTTTATATTCCTCTAAGTATTTATCATTTCCTCTATTTTTATAATTCAGTTGGAATAATGCTGGATAATACATATAAGAATTTCTCGCTGATTTATTTCGTAAATTAAAATAATCCTCAAGATATTTAATTACTCTATCTTTATTATAATATATATCAGATTCACAAATATTTAGTCGTTCACCTTCCGAATCTATATATGTTAAAAAAGATGATTCAATTGATAATATTTTTTTTTTATCTATACCATTTCTTATTAATATATGTTTTATTTCATTTGCAAGTCCACAGTTTTTTACACCAATCAGTACTTTGTCATATCTATTTGTTTCCATTTGATAAAATTTCTCTGGCGATATTATCTTTGCAAAATCTATATCAAACTCCTCCGCTTTTCTGTCAACAAAGCAAATCAACTTACACCATTTTGTTTTATCAATTTGTTGAAGAAACTGTTGTCCAACCACTCCAAAACCGTATATTACCAATCTACAATTCTGAGGTACATCACTGAAAGGAAAAAGATTAAAATACATAACATCATCTCACTTTTACTATAAATACTGAACTATAATAGCATTATCTTTAGGAAAATGCATAGTAATCTTCTATATGTTCCAATATGTTCATAATTTTTATTTTATCATCATATTCAAAAAAAATAATTCCAGGATAATCCTTATAAATATTGGTTATTTCGTATCCATTTTCAATCCAAAAAATACTATCATACACATATTCTTTGAGGCCTGATTTAATTATTATTTCATTTACTCTACTTTGTTTTCTAGCATTAAGACAATGACGTCCCGTAACTCCCTTTTGTTTAACTCCAACTGGAAAGTCACTACAATCATTTCCACATTGAGCTTTTACAATATAACTTATCCAATCTATCCCTGTTGCTTTCATCTCTGGATATGGATACCAATCTCCAGACATTCGCCTTGTAATCTCTATTATGTGTGGTTTTATATTTTTATCAAGAATATACTGCAAATGCATTAAGCCATCTGGAAGATTAAGAGCCTTTGCCACCTTTTCCGTATCACTTATCAATATATCAACATACTCATCTATTCTATCAGCTGGACCTACAGAAGTTGATACCCGGTACGGTGTGTACCTCATATATTCATTATCGCTATAATAAGAAGCCACTTTCTTATTAACAATAAATGCATTAAAACTATGACTAGTTCCTTCTATAAATGGTTCAATTACAATCCTATTACACTTAGATTTGTTAAATGCATCTGCAATTGCCTCTCTTGCCTCAGCAATCTCATCACATCTTTTTATTCCCTGTCCCGCTCCCAAATCCACCGGTTTTACAATGATTGGATACTCAACATCCATAATCCACTCATTAGCTAATCTTTCATCATCAAACCCTTCGGCGACTGGCGAATGAAGATTAAGTTCTTTTGAAAGTTTTTTAAACTTGTCCTTATGATGTAATTTCAATGCATTCTCATAGAATTCATGGCCTCCAAGTCCCAGATTCTCTGCTACATAACAAGCCGAAAGATAACCGAAATCATTACAATTAGAACATATATTATCTATATTTTTTTCTTTCGCTATCTGAAGCATAGCTTTGGGATTAGAAAAATCAGCATATATATATTCATCTGCATACTTATGCCCTAGTCCACCGGGAGCCACTCCTGATGTTATTACATAATAACCTTGCTTTTTTGCTTCTTTTATTAATGGAATATCATGAAAACTTCCATTTGGTATTAACATTTTTTTCATCTTCTTATATGCACCCATATTGATTTCAAGTCACTGTATTCATCAAAAGCATAAATGGATTTGTCCTTTCCAAGACCAGATTCTTTTACTCCACCAAATGGTGCCCTATTATCATCATTGCCATAACTATTAATATGAAAAAGCCCCGTCTCAACGCTATTTGCTACATAAAAAGCTTCATTCAAATCATCAGTCCACACAGCACCAGCCAAACCATAATTTGAATCATTCGCAATTCTTACAGCATCATATGTATCTTTTGCTTTTAGTACAACTACTACAGGTCCAAAGATTTCTTCCGTTACAAGTCTATTTTTTTCATCTATACATGAAATTATTGTAGGTTGAATACAACATGCATTTTTATGATGTTTTTTTACATTCTTTGCCTGATAAATTTCTGCACCACTCTTAAACCCCTCATCAATATATCCCTTAACCTTATTGTATTGTTCTCGGCTTACAACGCAGCCAACATTATTACAATCATCAAAAGGATCACCAGGAACATATCTCTCACATTCAACTTTTAAAGCATTAAGAAACTCATCATACTTTCTTTCTGCCACAATAACTTTTGAAGGAGCAGAACAAATCTGACCTTGATTATAAAACATATTATCAGCCAATACCTTTGCAGATTCCTTTATATTGCTACATGAATCAGTTATGATATATGGTCCTTTCCCTCCACATTCAAGCCCAACTTTTTTCATATTGGACTTTCCTGCGTATGTCATTATTTTCTTTCCAACTTCACTTGAACCCGTAAAGAAAATTCCTCTTACATCCTTATGTAAAGCAAGTTCCTTTCCAGCAATTTCGCCATAACCTGGAACAACATTAAATACACCATCTGGAATCCCCGCTTCTTTTGTTAATCCTGCCAAGTATATCGCTGATAATGAAGACTGCTCTGCTGGTTTTAAAACAACTGAATTTCCCATAGCTAATGCAGGACCATATTTCCATGCAGCTACAACCATTGGATCGTTCCATGGAATAATAAGACCCACAACACCTAAAGGAACTTTCTTTATTATACCAAACTCCGTATTATCAGCAGGAACAGCCATATCATAATATTTATCTATACTCTCTGCAAAATATCTAAGTGCTTCAATTGCCTTAGGTATAGAATCTTCATAATAATTTTTATAAGCCCTTCCTGTTTCATAAGTATCAAGAAGTGCCAGTATTTCTCGTTTTTCTTCCATGAGACTAGCTAAACAAAGTAAAACCTCTTTCCTGTATGTGTGTGTTGACCTACTCCACACACCAGATTCAAATGCCTCTTTAGCTGCCTTTACTGCAAGATTAATATCTTCTTTTTTGCACGAAACAATTCCACTTAAATCAGTCCCATCAATAGGTGATATTTTCTCTATCACTTCTCCACCTATAGCATTTACATACTTTCCATTAATATATGCTCTTTTTTCAATTTTTAATTTACCAATACTATTTTGTACATTCATAAAAAACTCATCTTTCATTTATTGATTTTCAAAAGATTTAATTAAAAAAATCTATCATATTC
>JAILNW010000334.1 GCA_024691145.1 Lachnospiraceae bacterium | reverse complement strand
TAAATGCATCTTCATAGCTTTTTTTCATTTTCTGAATTAGAGAAGATGGTTCTAGTATCCTTGCTTTGTACTGGTCAAGCTTTTTTCTTCACTTATTTTCTCAAAACGAAAACATTGCCCGCACTCTAGTGTCTGAGAAACACTAAAGTCCGGGACATTTTCTAATATTATATTGTTGTCTTTTTCATAAATATTATATTCCATAATTACTTAATCAACCTCTGTGCTGTTAGTCTTTTGTATAGTCCTTATAAGGGCATCCTTTGAATTTTTCCATGGTTCATTGGCATATCTGTAGTCAAACTTATTAATAAACCAGTCAAGGTCTTCTATTACTCTCTTCATGTTGTTTACATAAAGGTTCTTTATATCATTTATAAACTCATCCCTTACAGCTCCGCTAAGCTCTGTAAGAGCCATTGTGTACATATTTTCAAAATGCTCAGTACAGAACCCCTTGCAGTTTTTAAATGTCTCCTTAAAAGAATTATCCGTCTTATAAAGGTAAATAATTGTATGTACATATCTTTCAAATGTATTATTAACCCTGTCGCATACAAAACATGACTTATTAAGAGCAGTTATATATTCTCCCACAGGATTATCTGTAACTGTTTTCTTTAAAAGGCTGTTCTTTACTTTATAGCCATTTGCAAGATTTTCTATATCAGCAACAGTTTTATCCATATGTGTCTTTAGCATAAGTGCAAGGCCAAGTCTGTTCTGGTTCTTATAAAGAAGTGGCACATGTTTTTTACAGAAGCCTATCTTATCTGTCTCTTCTCTTATATCATCCTCCATATAACTAGGTCCCATTGTATATTCTATCGCATCATTTTCTAGTTCTTTGTACATTGCACAAAGAGGGCACTCGCAATCCTTGGCAAATGCATCATTAACTGGTATTGTATATAATTTTTCTTTCATAATATATCCTTTCCCGAAAATACTTTTTAATTACTCATAATAAAAGAGTATCATTTCTGCTTAACAAAAACAATACTCTTTTTAAAATCTTATTGATTTCCTTCTCTCTTTTGTCCAAAAGCAAATCCAACTAATGCTCCTGGTCCAATATGAGCGCCGATAACAGGTCCTACATATTCTATAATGCATTCAAGTTCTTCGTCTGGGAACTGTTCTCTTACCATCTTCTCAACTTCTTTTGCTTCATCAAGACACTCTGCATGACCTATGGCAAATATCTTTCTATCTGAATTCTTAAGGTCTTCAACAAGTTTATCTGCTATAAACTTAAGTGCTAACTTTCTTCCCCTTAACTTTGAATGAGAGATAAGTTTTCCTTCATCATTAAGTACAATAATAGGCTTTATCTTAAGCATAGAACCTATCATCTCACTAGTTGCTGATATTCTTCCGCCTCTCTTAAGATAACCAAGATCATCAACTGTTACCCATGTTGTAATTCTAAGTTTATTAGCCTCTACAAATTCAGCAACTTCTTCAATAGTTTTTCCTTCTTTTTTCATCTGTGCAGCAAGGTAAACTATAATTCCCTGTCCTAAAGCAGCGCAAAGTGTATCTATGCAGATAATCTTTCTGTCTGGATACTTCTCCTGCATCTCTTCTGTTGCCATTCTTGATGCGTTATATGTATTACTAATTGCTGAGTCAAAGCTTAATATAAGTATATCTTTTCCTGCTTCAAGTAACGGTTCCATCTCTGATGTATAATCATATACATTAGTTGCTGATGTTGCAACTTTGGCACCTTCCTTTACTTTCTTAAAGAACTCTTCAAAAGTTATATCTCTCTGGTCAGGATAGTTTTTATATTCTTTATCATCAACCCTTACGGCAAGTGGTTCTACATAAAGGTTATACTCTTCTACAATAGAATTAGGCAAATCACATGATGAATCTGTTATAATTACATACTCGTTCATAAACAATACTCTCCTTTAAAATAAAAATAGTCTTTTAACAATACAAGTATATAACAGATATTAAGTTTTGTCAACTTGATTTTACGTTTTCATTATCTTTGTGATGTGGTTTTCAAAACTACTTACATACAATTAAAACTCAATAATTTCAGGTGCTGCAGTAAACGAACTAAATGTAGCCACAGCATCTTTCATATAGAATACTTCTGTATTACCATCATTTTCTGAATACATTCCTCTTAACTGTGGATATGCATCTAGCATTGATTTTCTTGCTTCAACATTATCATCTTCAACTAGTGTGCAAGCAATTCTTAGCCACACTCCATCTTTAAAAGCACAGATTTCTGCCTTAGGATTAATATGAAGCTGTTTTGACACTTCTTTAGACTTGCCTGTCTGAATATAAAGTTTTCCTTCAAATTCATTAACAGTACCAAATGGTCTTACTCTTGGCTGATCGCCCTCTACTGTTGCAAGGTAATATGTTCCTGCTTCCTTTAAAAACTTAACAATCTTTTCTAATTCCATAATAATCTCTCCAATCTGTTTTTATAAGCACATTATACTATAATATGGAAGATAATTCCAGTAAAACAAAAATATATGCTATTTATATTTTTTATATCTAGTATAGAGTTTGCAAAATAACTAGACATAATGTGAAGAATGTTTTTTATGTATCTTTGCCTTTTGCATAATAATACTCTCTATGGTTTTAAACCTGCCATAGGGATCTTTTATATTACCAACTTAATGTTGTTGAAGTTGATTGAAGTTATTTTGAAGTAGTTGTTGAAATAGTTATTGAAGTTATTTTGAAGTTGACATTGAAGTTATTTTGAAGTAAAATTGAAATAGATGAAGAAAGAGGTGAAATATATGTATTTAGAGGAAATCACAGGTGAAATCATATTGGAAAGCAGTAAAATCGAATGTAAAAGTGTTTTGAATCGTAAAGATGTAGTTGGCTGGCTGAAAACAATTGCAGGCTTTGCTAATGCTTTCGGTGGAGATTTTTACATTGGAGTTGAAGATAAATCTAATAAATTAATCGGCTTTGATAAAAAAAATGCCGATAATGAAAGAAATTATTTTAATAATCAGGTAAATGAACATCTCGTTCCCAGACCTCAGATGAGTATTTCTTTTATACCTTACAATGTAAGAAGCAATGTACGTTATTTAATTAAAGTACATGTACCTGAATCTAGCATAAAACCTGTTATATTAAAATATGACAATATACCTTCTATATTCATGCGAAGAGATGGCTTTACAAATGGGGCAACATATGAAGAAATAATAGAAATGAGCATTAAAAGCCAAAATAACCAGTATGATATAATGGTATCTAATGTACAATATGATTTTTCAAAATTATCAAAGTTATGTGCATTTTATAAGAAATATACTGAAGGCAAAGACTTAAAAGAAAAGGCATTGCGTTCTATGGGATTTGTTACTGAAAATAATTATTTGCTTAATGGAGCTGTATTATTCTTAGATGATTATAAAGAAGGAAAAACAGAGATTATGTGTTCAGTATTTTCTGGATTAAATAAAGGAAGTCAGAAAATTGTAACAGTTAACAGATTTAACGGTAATATTACAGAAACAATAGAATATATTATTGAGTTTGTTACTCAAAGAATGAATCATACAATAATAAAAAAAGATAATAACAGACAGAATGTGGATGCTTTCCCTCAACGTGCATTATTTGAAGGAGTTATTAATGCTGTAGTTCACAGAGATTATTATTTAAACGGCACTCAGATTCAGATAGATATGTATAAGGACAGGCTTGAAATTTCTTCTCCCGGAGGCTTTTATAGAGGAGAAAAGTTTGGAAAGACATATGATTTATCTGGCATAATATCAAAACGAAGAAATGAACTTATATCTAATGTACTTGTGGCATGTAATGTAATGGAGGCCTCTGGTTCAGGATTTGATAAAATTTCAGAAGAATATGCATCAGCAGATGAAAATCACAAACCATATATATATTCATCATCAGATCATTTTACATTAGTTTTGCCTGATTTAACATATGATAATGGTATACGTAGTGATGATATACCTGCTATATCTTTCTTTCCGCTACAAAATGGAACTGAATATGATGAGAATGTTCTTGCATATTGCTATTGTCAGAAAAGAAAAGTATCAGATATAGCCAAGTATATTGGAAAAAGTGATTCTACTTACTTAAGAAAGGAAATCCTTGAAAACCTTGTAAAAAATGGCTATTTAATTAAGACCAAAGAAGCAAGAGCACATTATTACTTAACTAACAAAGATGTGGTTTCAATAGAGTAAATATACTCCCTATGGTTTTAAACCTGCCATAGGGAGTATTTGTTTTATTTAATAGCTGCATTATAATAATTTATACTTCCTGTTATTCGTGGTTCCCTCAAATGTCACATCAGACATTTCAGTAAGAATCGCTCTCGTTCTAGTTGAACTGAACTGGTATAATAAATTTGCAACACTCTGTTCGGATAGTATATAATATTATTATCCAAAGGAGGATGTTACACTATGTCAGTACGTTACAGTTAAGATTTTAAAAAAGAGGTCGTAAGAGCCTATATGGCTGGCGACAAATCATCCCCTCAGCTTTAAGCGGAATATAATGTTGCTAAAAGCACAATTTGCCAATTGGTAAACAAATACCAGGAAGAATGCCTTTATACCACAAACAACACAAATGAATCCAATTAAGTAAAGGAAAAAGCTTGACCAGTACAAAGCAAGGATACTAGAACCATCTTCTCTAATTCAGAAAATGAAAAAAAGCTATGAAGATGCATTTAAATCCTATAATTAATAACATTTACAACGAAAGGTGATTGCTATGATATTTAATCTTATGAAATATACAGACAACATTGCTTTTATAGATAACGACAGTTACATTACTTACGGTAAACTTCATACAGATTCCATTAACTTTGCTAAACATATAGAAAAAAGATGTCTTATATTTATTGTTGCATCTAATTCCTATGCATCAATCCTTGGGTATATCAGTGCTATTAACAATAACATTGTTCCATTTCTTATAAATGAACAGATCAATTATGAATACTTCGTGAAACTAACAGACTTATACAAACCTTTATACATCTGGTGTCCTGAAAACTTTGCTTCTGATGGTTATGATATGGTTTTCAAATCTTATAATTATAAACTTGTAAAAACTCCATTTGAGGTAAACTATGATTTATATGATAATCTTGCTTTATTGCTTTCAACTTCTGGTTCCACAGGCAGCAAAAAACTTGTAAGAATCAGTTATGATAATATTCTTTCTAATACAGAATCAATAATTACATACCTTGATATAGATGAATCTGAAAGAGCCATAACCATTCTTCCGATGAATTATACCTATGCTCTTTCTGTAATTAATACACATATATACGCTGGTGCTTCCATTGTAATTAATAATGCCAATCTATTATCAAAAGCCTTTTGGAACACTATTTCATCATACAAAGTAACCTCTCTATATGGTGTACCTTATACATATTCCATGCTGAAGAGATGTGGCTTTGCACATATGGAACTTCCATATCTTAAGACGCTGACACAGGCAGGTGGCAAATTGTCCCTTGATTTACAGCATTTCTTTGGTGAATATGCCTTAAAGACAAACAAACGCTTCTTCATAATGTATGGACAAACAGAAGCCACTGCACGAATAAGTTATCTTCCATACAAGGATGCATTAAACAAGCCAGGCAGTATAGGTATTGCAATACCTGATGGAACACTATATTTATGTGATTCTTTAGGTAATGTTATTACTACTCCTGATACTGACGGAGAACTAGTCTATAAAGGCAATAATGTTTCTCTTGGCTATGCCACTGATTACAAAGATTTAAGTAAAGGTGATGATTTTAAAGGCATACTAAATACCGGAGATATTGCAAGATTTGACAAAGATGGGTATTATTATATAACTGGCAGATTAAAAAGATTCGCTAAAATTTATGGTGTAAGAGTTAATCTCGATGAGATAGAGCTGCTTCTTAATAATACCTGTGCATGTGTATCTAAAGAAGATAAAATTATTATATATAAAACTGATGAATGCAAATTAGAAGATATTCCAAAATACCTTGAATCTCAAACTCACATTCATCATAATTCCTTTATTATTAAAACAATAAATAC
>JAILNW010000307.1 GCA_024691145.1 Lachnospiraceae bacterium | reverse complement strand
ATAATAAGATTTCAGACTTTTTTATCAATCTTTTATTAATTACTACTAATTCTGTGTTTTTTATATAAAATGAGGTATCTCCCTTGGGAAATACCTCGAAATTATCATTATCTATTATATTACTTAACAAGTCTTAACTCATAGTCATCTACTTTCTTCTGTAAAAATGGTGCAAGCCCTACAAACTCTGCTCCATATCTTATGGCGTTATCCTCATCAGATTCTCTTACAATCTTAACAACTGCTCTGAAATAGTCGTTACTTCCTAATCCGATAGTGCTATTAAAATACTGACCTACAGGCAGCTTTGCTTTGCTTACAAATCCAAGTCCAGACTTCGAAATATCAATAACTTTGATATCTGCATTAACATCATCAACCTCATCAGAATCCTGCTTGTAGAGTTTATCAACACCAAGCATAAGATTAATCGGTAATCTTTTAAACTTTCTTTTTTCCTCATAAGTAGTACTCATAGTATAACCTCCATTAAAATAATATATATAACCCAATAATTTGTCCCTCTAAATTAATTCTATCATAGATTTAATTTCTTTACAAGATAAAAAGACCACATGAACTTCATGTGGTCCTTAATAGCAGTCATACTGCTGATTCGTATACAATTACTTTAACTTTAATAAATAATTCGACGTGCCTTGCAAGGTGTTCTATAGTTATATCTTACTACCTTACTAACGTCACCTGTCTTACTCTGCATAACAACCTTTCCATTACCAATATAAAGGGCAACATGGTTAATGCTTCCTGACGAATTGGTATAGAATAATAAATCTCCAGGTTGTATTGAATCTAAACTTACTGACTTACCATCAGATGCCTGTGAGCCTGATGTTCTTGATAAGCCATATCCAAAGTGTGCATATACAGACTGCGTAAATCCTGAACAGTCCGCACCCTTTGTTAAACTAGTGCCACCATATACATATGGAACACCTGTAAACTGTAATGCATAATTAACTACATCCTGACCAGTTGTACCTGATGAACTTGATGAGCTTGATGAACTCTCGCTTGTACTTGGTGTACTGTTATCAGCTATCTCAGTCTTTGTAGTATTAGTTGTTGAACTTGAATTACTGCTTTGAGCTGCCTGTCTCTGTGCTTCTTTTCTAGCCTGTGCTGCTTTTTCCTGTTCTGCCTTTGCCCTAGCTAATCTTTCCTGTTCTGCCTTCTGTGCAGCAATTCTTGCTTCCTCAGCTTCTCTTTCAAGTCTTTCTTTCTCTGCCTGTGCTGCTAAAGCCGCCTGCTCTTCTTCAATAGAAATAGCCTTGTCAAATTCAACGTCAATCTTTACATAATCCTTTGAAAGATATCCAACGATATCATCTATACTAACTTTAACCCACTCTTCTGATTCTTCCAACACGTTGTATACTTCATCAGTTCCAACCTGTGCAAGAATTCTAGATGTGTTATCTTGAGCTTCTCTTACATTAAGTGTCTCTGTCATAACAGTTGCATGCTTCTTGCCATACTTGCCAATTAACTCTTCCGCACTAAACCCAATTGCTAAAAATTCTGTCTTAATGTATCCTTCAACACTGCCGGATTTAATCTTGACCCATTCTCCAGCCTGTTCAACGATTTCTGCTGCACTTCCCTGATACAGCTTTCCTCTTACCTCACTGTCAGTGTTAGGCTCTGTTCTAACATTAACATAAGGATCTGCAACTGATATTCCTGTATTAGCATATTCTGAGACTTGTTCAATCACATCTTCTGTAACTTCTGTCTGTTCCTGCTGTTCAACCCCTGTTTCTGTAACTTCCGCTTGTGTTTCTTCTGTCACTCCCTCTGCTGTCTGTCCCTCTTCTGTCTTTGTTTCAGTATTGCTTATGTCTTCTCCATTGTTGTCTTCTTTGTCAGTAACAGCTGTAGCATATTTTGCTGAATCAACGTTGTCTGTGCGTACAACCTCTTCCTCTTTGTTGCTCTCTTCACATACTACTGTTCTTCCACTTCCAATAATGTCTGTGTTTACTACTTCAGTTTTCATAACTACTGTAGAAGCACTTGCATTAACTGGAATACAACATGTACATAAAGTAAGAGAAAGTGTAAGTACACAAGCCGTTACCTTCATTAACGAATCGCTTTTCATTTTGTACCTCCATACTTCGTTAAGCAATTGTACTGTACTATATACGAAATTGTTAAGCATTACTTTGCCATTATATAATTCTTTGGGATTTTTGTCAAGTAGTGAATTTTCGGAGAATTTTATTCAAAAAATATGTATATTTATTCATTTTATGTATATAATTTACATTTTAATTTTTTTACTTTTTTCAAAAAAGCCATTACATCCCTTATAAACAGTACTCTCTTAAATTGTTTGAATATTCTAAATTGTTTGTAC
>JAILNW010000279.1 GCA_024691145.1 Lachnospiraceae bacterium | reverse complement strand
AACACCATTTTATCATCTGTATATATATCCAGAAAATCTTCATCATTTATTTCTTTATTGTCATAATAATAAAGAATACCATATTTAGTTGGAAAGAATTTTCTAACATTTTCTTTTTCTAAATCAAATACACTTTTGTTTTCTAAATCTGCTTGATAAACATTTCCTCCACAACGAAAATATATTACTTTTCCATTTATAACATACATTTCTTCAACATCATAATCTTTTAGAAAATCTATATCTTCAAACTCATCCGTATTAATATCCAATGTTGATACTTTTGTACCTTTAATTAAATATATTTTATCTCCCTGTAAACTCATGTATGTACATTTCTCATCGCAAAGCTTAACATCTACATTTTCATTGGCACATCTTTTTTCAAATTCTTCATTTTCTTTTTCA
Source organism: Lachnospiraceae bacterium (assembly GCA_024691145.1). GTDB lineage: Bacteria > Bacillota > Clostridia > Lachnospirales > Lachnospiraceae > JAILNW01. The sequence continues at coordinate 5,185 of JAILNW010000279.1, read as the reverse complement.
ATAGCATCTTTTGTTTTTTCGTCCAAATCTCCTAACTCTAAATCGTTATATTCAATCTTAAAAACTTCTTCTCTTATTTTTTCGATTTTACCATAATCTGTTCTTTTAAAGTACTTATCTGTTTCACTATAGACATAGGAAAAATCATTAATATCCAGTAGTTTTGGCACACTTCCTATCCTATCATTACCATAATCAATACTATCGAACTTAGAAATATCAACAAGTTCTGCTTTTGTGTCCTTTTTTTCATCCTCCTCCTGCTTTTCTATTGCACTGTTATTATTATCAACTGACTGACTTTTCTTTGAACAGCCTATCATCATTGTTCCCATTAATGTAAATACTAAAGCCCCTACTAACTTCTTACTATTCATATTCTAATCCTTCCCTTCAACATTTAATAACAATATTATGTCTGCAAAACATAACTTCTTTTTTTATTATAACATATAAAATATTTTAGAAAATAGGTTTTCGTATTTTTTTATAAAGTTTATAATTATTTTATATTTACACTTCACAATAATATTTAGTTGAAAAAAACAGACAAACCATATGTCTGTCTGTTATAATACTCTAATTAACTTGCTGCTTATACAATGATTAATATCAAGAACCTTCTTTAAGCCCCTGTAATCAAATAAAATGCACATTTTTCCACGTTCAATGCTTATAATGGTTCCATTACCATACTTGCCATGAGCAATTCTTGTGCCAACAACAAGTTCGCTTCTGTCAACAAATATCTCTCCTATAAACCTTGAAACATCAATATCCTTATTAAATCGTTTCTTAACATAGTAGATATTTAACTCCTTCTTTGCCCTTGTCATTGCAACATAAAACATACGTCTTTCTTCCTCTATATCCTCAGGAAGCAATGCTTTCTTGTAGGGAGTTATTCCCTCATTGGCATCAATAATAAATACAACATCATACTCAAGTCCCTTTGAACCATGAAATGTTGTAAAATTAACACCTTCCCTGTTAGACATGTTCTTGGACTGCTTTTCTAACTCCTCATTATACTTTAGTATATGAGCCATAAACTCTTCATAAGTATTAAAATCCTTTGTGCTTTCTGTAAATTCATCACATATTTCCATTAATTCTTCTTCATTAATTCTCTTCTGCTTTGCATACTCCTTAAGATAAGAATCATAACCAATGGCATTTCTTATGTAACTTACAGCATCATAAGGCTTCATACTGGCTATAACTTTTAAATCATACTCAAGTTTATCCAGTTTTTCAATCATCCAGTCCTTATCATAATAAGAATCCTTAAGCCTTTTATAATTAATAATATCACTGTTTAACATATTTCTAGAAACATATCTTTTTGGCTTATTAATTATATTTAAGAGGCACTTTCTTTCAACAATATCTGTATGTGGCTTATCATCAGGAACTCCTTCAGCCTTTTCCATACCACTAATCTGCCTTCCGCAAAGCATATAGTCAAGAAGGCCTTTACTAACCCAGTGTTCAAATATACTTGGAAGCCTGTCCTTTATACAAAACTTAATGTTATATTCCATAAATTTTTCAACAAGCTGTCTGGGCTGGGTATTAGTTCTGTAAAGAACCGCTATATTATTAATGTTTATGCCATTTTTTTCATAATCAAGAACCAGACTTACAATTCTTTTATTCTCATCAACATTTGAAGCAAATTCGACAATACTGGCTTTTTTGCCCTCTTCATTCACAGTGGTTATATTCTTATCATATCTTACTTTATTATTCTTAATTACCTTTGAAGAAAGAGCCACAATATTCTTAGTTGAACGATAATTAATGCTAAGTACAATTTTCTTGGCATCAGGATAATCATTTTGAAAATTCAGCATAATCTCAGGCTTTGCCCCTCTGAATCTGTAAATTGACTGGTCATCATCCCCAACTATAAACAGATTATTTCCGGGTTTTGCAAGCATCTTTACAATCTCATACTGCATAATATTAATATCCTGAAACTCATCAACAAGTATATACTGATATCTGTCCTGCCAGATTTTAAGAATATTATCGTATTTTATAAAAAGATCATAACACTGGACAATCATATCATCAAAATCAAGAAGCCTGTTATCACACAGTCTCCTGTTATATTCACTATATATTTTCCTGAATGTGTCTTCAGAACATGAAGTTGAGTAATAATCCTTTATATTAATATGTTCACCCTTAACAAGACTGATTTCCGCCTCTATATTGGCTATTAATTCCTTCTCATCTTCAGTCTCAATATTATGTTTTCCTACGATTTCCTTTAGAAATAACTGCTTCTGATCATTCCTTATAATGTTGTTGGCATTATAATTATAAGCATACTTTAAAATGGTAAAGAAAATAGCATGAAATGTTCCAAAGTTAACCTTTCTGCCATCTTCTCCATAAAGTCCCACAAACCTTTCCCTCATCTCTGTGGCTGCTGCCTTTGTAAATGTAATTACAAGGATATTAGCAGGGTTCACCCCGCACCGTTCAATAAGGTACTTTGTTCTGTGGGTTATAACAAATGTCTTTCCACTACCAGGACCAGCTAAAACGATAGCTGGTCCCTTATTGTGTTCTATTGCTTCTTTCTGTTCTTTATTAACTGCCAAATCACTCATATCAGTTCTGTTCATTTACTGCTTTTGTAAGCATATCAATACCTACTTTTATACGTCTTAATGATTCTTCTTTTCCTAATATATTCATTATCTCATAAGCTCCGCCAGGAGTTGACTGTTTTCCTGAAACAGCTGTTCTTACAGGCCATAATCCCTGACCATTCTTAATCTCTTTTTCCTTAATATAAAACATAATAGTCTCTTCAATTGCCGGAATACTATAATCATTAAGTTCCTCAAGTCTTGGAAGAAGCTCTGTTAATGCCTGTAATGAATTCTCTGAATTAGTCTTCATCTTCTTATGAGTATACATAGCAACATCATAATCCGGAAGTTCATCAAAGAAATCAATCTTCTCTAATATATCAGGGAAAACTTCTATTCTAGTTTTAACAAGATCAGCAATCTTCTTATAATCAAGTTCCTTCTTTACTGCCTGCTTAACATATGGTAAAGCAAGCTCATAATACTCATCATCAGGCATATTCTTAATATATTCGCCATTAAGCCACTTTAACTTAACAATATCAAATACAGCTGGTGACTTATTAATCTTTGTATAATCGAATTCCTTAATAAGCTCATCTAAAGATAAAATCTCTGTGTTACCCTCTGGACTCCAGCCAAGCATAGCAACATAGTTAACAATTGCCTCTGTTACAAAGCCCTGCTCAAGCAAATCCTCATATGATGAGTGTCCGCTTCTCTTTGATAACTTCTTATGATTCTCATCAGTTATAAGTGGGCAGTGAACATACACAGGTATATCCCATCCAAATGCCTCATACAATCTGTTGTACTTAGGTGAAGATGAAAGATACTCGCATCCTCTTACAACATGAGTAATGTTCATAAGATGATCATCTACAACGTTAGCAAAGTTATAAGTTGGATATCCGTCAGACTTAATAAGTATCATATCATCAAGTTCTGAGTTTTCAACTGTAATCTCTCCAAATATAACATCGTTAAATGAAGTTGTTCCTTCAGTTGGATTGTTCTGTCTGATAACATAAGGAATTCCGGCATCAAGCTTAGCCTGAACCTCTTCCTTAGTTAACTTAAGGCAATGCTTGTCATAATGAGAAATCTCAACATCACTGTCCTCATTAACACTGCTCTTAAGAGTGCTAAGTCTCTCTTTATCACAGAAACAGTAATAAGCTTCACCTTTCTCTATAAGTTTCTTGGCATATTCCATATATAATCCCTTAGCCATTCTCTCGCTCTGTACATATGGACCGCATCCGCCATCTTTATCTGGTCCTTCATCATGTATAAGGCCAGTTTTTGCAAGTGTTCTATATATAATATCTACAGCACCTTCAACATATCTTTCCTGGTCTGTATCCTCAATTCTTAATAAAAAGTCTCCACCTTCATGCTTTGCAATAAGATAAGCATAAAGAGCTGTTCTCAAATTACCAACATGCATCCTTCCTGTTGGACTTGGAGCAAATCTTGTTCTGATCTTTGCCATTATATGTTCCTCTTTTCTGTATAGTTTTTTTATATCCTTTATCATTATACTTTAAGAAAAAACATTTTTCAAGAAAATTTTAATGACAGCCACCACACCTTGTGCAATCACCATGACAGCCACTGCCACTCTTCTTTCCTTTAATTATCGACTTAACCGCAAGTATAACGCATACAACAACTATTACTAAAACAACTGCAGTACCCATAATGATTCCTCCAATCATAAATAACTATCTATAGTTAGTATATACTAACCGTTTGTAATTGTCAATAGTTATTATATGTTAGTTTTAAGAAAATGTTACTTCATTCAAGGAATTAATTACAGTTACCCTGTCATCTAACGTACTTCTGTCAACAGTATGTTTTCTGTCTATAAGATAAGGTATAATACCGGTTTTAATTGCAGAAGAAATATCTGATGTAACAGAATCTCCGATAAATACTATCTCTTCCGGTTTTAGTCCAGTAAGTTCTATGCCATAAAGAAGCATGTCTGTATGGGGTTTACAGGCTTTAACTATCTCTGCACTTATTATACCATCTGGTTCTAACTCCTTATCCTTAAGCGACTGATTTATGTAACAAATATCATCATTTGTCACCACATATACAGGACATTCTATTCTCTTAAAAAATGGTTTTACATCTTCATATAAAGGTGCGTAAATCCATGAATTTCTCCATAGCTCATGCATATACTGTTTATCCCCATTGAGCCTGTAATTATTTTCGAAATAATCTAAAATTCTGTCTACCATTTCATCTTTCATTATAAATGAATCATGGACGCAGTTAAATTCCAAATCCTTTATCATTGTCCATACTATTTTCAGCAGTTCTGCTGGATTTTTAATATCACAATGTGTAATAAAATATTCTATAAGTTTTCTTGTATATGGTTCATCTTCCTTAACCATTGTGCCTGTGTAATCTAGAAATATACATTTTATCATTTATCTTATTACCATCCCTTATTTTCATAACATTCCTGCAAATATTCTAGTCCATCTGTATCATATTCTACATTATCATCTTTCTTTACACATGGATCCGTACATAATAATTCTGCTTCCATG
>JAILNW010000254.1 GCA_024691145.1 Lachnospiraceae bacterium | reverse complement strand
GTTTTCACTTAATACTTCGACAATTCTAAAATTAATTTTATTGCTAATCAAATAAAAATTGTATATAATAAATCTGAAAGAGAGGTTGAGTTATTATGAACACAATAGAAGAAGTAAGAGAATTCTTTTCTAAAGACTACTTTGCCACAGAAAATGGCATGGTTATTGATGAAATCGGCGACCATTATGCAAAATGCAGTGTAAAGATTGAAAAAAGACACCTTAATGCCATGGGATTTCTTATGGGTGGTGTTCCTTTTGTACTTGCAGATTTTACATTTGCAGTTGCTTCAAACTGGCAGAAACCTGGTACAGTATCCCTTACATCTAACATTTCATTTTTAAGCGTTGCTAAAGGTGATACAATATATGCAGAGGCACACCTTATAAAGGACGGCCGTTCTACATGTACCTACAATATTGATATTACAGATAACCTTGGTAATAAGATTGCCCTTGTTACAACAAACGGATTTCACAAAGCATAAGAAAAACCTGAATTCAGTTTTTGAATTCAGGTCTGTTTTATTATTTATCTAATTCACCATTAATTACAAGATTCTCATCATCTTCAAGTGGTATTACAACACACATTTTTCCATCAACAAGCTGTTTTTTAATCATTTCAACTTTTTCAGGTTTTACTTTAACTATAAGGTCTATATCCTTATCTTTAATTTCTTCATTTACCTTAAGAGACATATCACTAAGCTGCTGTTTCAGTTCACAAACTTCCTTTACAAGGCCCTGTTCTCTCTTTTTCTGAACATTATCTGCAAGCCCCTTTGAATCTAAGATAAACTCTGCCATAACAGGCTCATCTTCAAATTCTTCAACATAAGCCTCTTCTATCTTTTGTGATATTTCCTCCGGCACACCTGCATCGTCCATAATACTTGCAAGTTTTTCCTTTGTAATAAGCAATGGTTCTTTACTTCCATCGTCAATTAAAGCCTCTTCCTCAAGAATATAGTTAATATTCTCCTGTATGTCATAGAATATATCTTCTCCTTTATCCTCTTCATCTGAGGCTTCATTTATTACAAGATCCTTGAATATTATCTTCTGTTCTGTTCCTGTTTTCTTCGTAATGCATCCAAAACCTCCTGCAATAAACTCATTATGAGGTTCCTTTGTATCTTTGTTATAAAACAGTAACGAGTGTATATCTGTGCTTCTATCTGTAAATGCAGGGAATATAAATCCTGTTACTGGAACATCAACAATCCAGTCTCTTATTCTTGATGCTATTTTCTGCTCCTCTTCCTTATATCCAAGTCCTGGTTTTGTAAGAATAATAGGGCAAATGGCACATAAAAGATATTCATAAACCTCTTCTGATTCATCTAACTCTGCATTATCACTCGATTTCTTTATAACGTCATAAGCATCATGAAATAAAAGAATGAGATAATTACCTGTATATTCAAAGTTTTCAATTACAAGTTCATAAAATCTGTTAACAAGATCATCATTCTTTAAAGCACTTGACTTTAATCCCATTAAAAACTGCTGTTTTCCAAGGTTCTCTTCTTCACTTAAAGGAAATTCAAGTTCAAGAAGGTTGTTACCTAATTTTCCTGACATTGTTTTTTTAGCTATCTCCAGATACTTAAACATGTCCTCTTCTTCCATGTTCAGGAAATTTTCATTAATATTAAGAACAATCTCTTTATCTGCATTTACAAAACATCCTCTAAGTCTTGTAAATGTTACTTTTTTCTTAGTAAGTCGTTTTTTTAATTCTGCAATATCCTTTTTATTCACCTATGTATCCTCACTTTCAATTATTCCGCCCTTATAATTATTCAAAAACTACCCTCTCTTTTTTTCATAAATTATCATAGCTGGTATAAGAAGCACAAAGAAAACTATCGGTATAATTTCTATATTACTTTTAACAGCATTAATCAGTTTCATGATTCTGCTTTTAGGCGATGTGTTCTGCTGTACTTTTGCAACAAGTGTCAAATCATCCTTAACAATTGCATTAACAGAATATGGTTTGTTATCAACATACCATCCTAAAAACTCACCGTCACCAGCATCAACTTCAGGATAATCCTTAAGTATCTCACCATCTTTTACACCAACAATGTAATAATTCTTTTCACCATAAACATCATAAACCATTGTTACTTTATGATATTTTGTATTATTTACCCATAAGTCATATAAATATTCTGACTTTCCCTCTACATAATCACATAAAGTATCAAGATTCTCATCTTTTTCATAGCTCCATCTTAAGCTATCCATAATTGTTGACTGTTCTATCTGCTCATTAAGTCCAGGAAGCACCATTCCCACAAGACCTGGTATTCTAGGATAAAACTCCTTTTCATACCTTTCTGTCATAAGTTTTTTAAAATCCCCATGACTATAAAGTCTCTCATACCACCAGCCGTGCATACCAAAATGGTGTTCATTTATGAATAAAACATTTGTATCCGTTTTACTTGTATACAGTCCATCAACATGTCCGCAGGACAAATCATAATCCCACACTGGTCCTGCATGAAGTTTATTATCATCTGTATCCTTATAAAAGAACTGGCTTGCATAGTCCATATCCCAGTTGCTAAAAAGTTCTTCAATAATCATCTTGTCAGCCCAGGATGTTGCATCAATATAATCCATATAATAAATATCCTGACTATTACGTCCGTTCTTTGCATTAATAGCTTCTTCAAAATCAGATACAAACTTACTTATATATTCAAGTTCATTTAATGTTATATATTTAGGAGAATCTATGC
>JAILNW010000155.1 GCA_024691145.1 Lachnospiraceae bacterium | reverse complement strand
TCCATATGATTTGATAAATGTCACATTACAGCTTTGTTTGTTTGATTTAAATAAAAGAGATTTTATAACTTCTATTTCAAATTTACTATTCATATGCCACCTCTATTATTACTCACCTAATATTTTTCTTACCTCAGGCTTCAGTTCCATAAATACATCTACTATATCTTTGTCAAAATGAGTTCCTGCAGAATCCCTTATTATATCAAAGGCTTCATCAATTCCCACAGGTTTCTTATAACATCTTTCCGATGTAAGTGCGTCAAAAACATCTGCAACAGCCATTATTCTTGCACCAAGAGGTATTTCTGTTTCCCTAAGTCCTTCTGGATATCCTTTTCCATTCCATTTCTCATGATGATAAACAGCAACATCATAAGCAATATCTACATACTCGTTCTCTTCAATATAACTCATGGTACTTTTAATTATCTTTCCGCCTTCTTCAGCATGCTTTTTCATGATTTCAAACTCTTCTTCTGTTAACTTTCCTGGTTTTCTTAAAATATCATCTGGAGTAGTTATCTTTCCTATATCATGCAATGCAGAGGCCTTTGAAAGGTGTTCTATATACTGGTCATTTAAAATGTCTTTATAAAGACCCTTTTTACTTAATTCTTCTGCAATAAGCCTTACATACTGATTTGTTCTTTTTACATGTTCTCCTGTATCTCCGTCTCTTCCTTCTATAAGACTGGCCATGCTTGCAATGACTTCTCTTTGTATCTTTAAAACCTCATCCTGCATCTCCATAACCTTAGTCTGGTTTTCAACTATCTTTGTGGTCTGTTCATCAATTAAACTTTCAAGATTCTTCTTATATCCTTCAAGTTCAAGAAGTCTCTTTATTCTCGTTTTAACAACCTCTGCAACAAAAGGCTTTCCTATAAACTCTACTGCACCATCTTTAAAGCATGTAACTTCCGTCTGCACACTTCTGTCTGATGTAAGAAATACAACAGGTATCTTTGCTAATTCCTCATCTTCTTTAAGTTTCTTCATAACATCTATACCATTCATACCAGGCATAAGCATATCAAGAAGTATAAGGTCCGGTCTCTTTTTTGCAAGATATTCAAAGGCCTGTTCTCCTGAATTTACAGTTATAACTTTATATTCATCTGACAAAATTCCCTTTGCCAGTTTTAATATCGAAAAATCATCATCTACTATAAGAATTGTTTTTGTCATAAAATATCCTCCGTTGCATTGTTTCCATTAAATATATGTATACAAATATACATATTAATAATAACATATTTTACATTTTTTTACAATCATTTGTATAAATGACTTTTTCCTGTTGCATAATCTATCTCTACACCAGGCTGTATATTATAAACAAAAACATTAAATGATATTCCTTCTCCATTATCTTCTACAGAATATCCCTCCATCTGGACTCCCCTTGCCACAAGTTCTTCTCCTTCAAAATAAGGTGTTACCCTGTACAAGACATGGTTATCATACTCTTTTACATAGTCTGCCACCATATTTTCAAATGGAAGCATGCCTGTAACATTAAGATATCTTGTTCCTGTTATAAGATTTAACTTATTGGCATTTTCTCCTGCCAGCTGAAATCCTATAAGATGGCATCTGTTATAAAGATATCTTCCTTCTACACATTTGTATTTTTTTGTTTTCCATCCCGTTGGTTTTACACTTCCAATACTTTCTCTTTCGTCATCAGGCATAAGTTCTTTGCAGATATTTGCATATGCCAGCTGACATCTTCCAAGTTCATCTAGTTCACTATATATTTCAAATGCCTCTGTTTTCTTGTCCTTTTTATCAAATTGCGGAATATTATTATTTAGTTCTATGTATGGTTCTGTTATTTCATTTTGAGTAAAATTTGCTGCATTTTCTAACAAAACACTTTGCTGCTGCTGTTGCTGTTCATTCTCCCTTACAAGAATGGTAACAATTAATATAATAACAAATAATAATAATGATTGTATATGTTGTTTAAGTTTTTCTTTCATAATTCATGTCCCCCTTAATCTTCCAGAAATAAAGAAAACCCTGCTTACTTAGCAGGGCAAATAACTTTAAACAGCTTATAGTTTACATAACAAACTTGCATATTCTGTTTTTAATATTTTTAAATACAGTAACGAATAGTACTGCATTACATATGATATGTACTACATAAAACCAAATTCCTCTAAGATAATATATCATAAATCTTTTAAAAAAATTGTCAAAGTGCCCTGAAAATAATCCTATATCCACCAAAGATGTCAATATTCCAAAAAAGAAAGTCAATGCACAGGCTATCAGAGCATATAACAATCTGTTGTCCATCTTAGTCTTTCTTAATAGCATAAATACAATGCACACCAAAGGCCAGTAAATAAGATAGGATATGACCCAGGTGCTAATCCCCCACACAAATGTTTCTATTATAATAAATATATATACAGCTTCCAGTCCCAATAATCCAAAGCAATAACCATACAAAGCACATAGTAAAGTTACAACCTCCACATTTGGAATAGAAGCAAGAATCAGTTTTCCTGCTTCTATTATGGCAGCCATAACTCCTACAAATGCCACTTTTTTACTATTATTTATATGCTTTATATACATTTTCTAATACTTAATTGCACTAATATAAATTACACAATCATCTGTTAAAGTAAGGTCACTTGCTCCAACTCCTGATGAATTAAGTGTAAGACCTTCATAGTCCTTAGTTGTAGCATAATCAGAAACATCATAATCTTTTTCAACAGAAGTATAAATATATACATACTGATTCTCAGTTTCATTCTGCTCTGCAGCATTTACCTTTGTTAAAAACTTTCCATATGTGCTGTCATTTGCTTCATACTCTAATCCTTCATTTTCTTTAAGGTAATCAAGGACAGGAATAAGTCCTTCTTCTTCTTCACCTTCAACCTTATCAAGGTCAACTGTGTAAACATCCAAAGGCTCACCTTCAACAACAAGTGTCATTGTGTTTTCAGAAGCTTCTGGTTCAGTAGTTTCAGTTTCTGCCTCCTTAGTAACAGCTGGTTTGTCTTCCTTTTTCTCAACTGCTTTTGTGTCATTACATGAGCAAACAACTGCTGCCATAGTAGTAAAAATTAACATTAATAAAATATTTCTTGAATTCTTCATTATATCTTCTCCTCTTGTTTAGTCTAATTTGTAAGGTGTCTGCTGATATACATAATAATTTAACCAGTTACTGTATAATGCATTGGAATGTGCCCTCCATGTAAGAAGAGGCTTGTTCTCTGGATTATCATCTTTATAATAATTATATGGTATCTCTGGATTAAGTCCCTTACCAATGTCTCTTTTATATTCTTTATCAAGAGTGACTCTGTCATACTCAGGATGTCCCGTAAGAAAGATATCCTTTCCCTGTCTTCCAAGAATCATAAAAGCTCCTGCTTCGTCAGACTCTGCAATTATCTCAAGGTCTTTATTCTTAAGAATATCCTCTGTCTTAACAGTTGTATATCTTGAATGTGGTGCAAGAAATACATCATCAAACCCCCTTGCAAGCGGTTCCCTTCTTTTAATTGTTCTATGATTAAATATTCCAGAAATCTTCTTTTCAAGTGGATACTTCTTTATTCCATACTTATAATAAAGTCCTGCCTGAGCTCCCCAGCAAATATAAAGTGTTGATGTTACATGGTTTTCTGACCAGTCCATAATATTCTTTAACTCTTCCCAGTAAGCCACATCTTCAAACTCCATATTTTCAACAGGTGCACCTGTAATAATAAGTCCGTCAAACTTAATATTTTTAACATCATCAAAAACAAGATAAAAATTGTTAAGATGTGATGCAGATGTATTCTTTCCCACATATGACTTTGTAGTTAAAAATGTTATATCCACCTGTAATGATGTATTAGAAAGACATCTTAAAAGCTGAACCTCAGTATCTTCCTTTAATGGCATAAGATTAAGAATAGCAATCTTAAGAGGACGAATATCCTGAGTATTAGCTCTTAATTCATCCATAAGGAATATATTCTCATTTTCAAGTATAGTCCTTGCTGGCAAATTCTCTATAACTTTAATTGGCATCTTTATATACCACTCCTTTTCTTATTATTCTCCAAGCAGTTTATATAACTGCTCCTCATCTATAATATTAATTCCAAGTTCCTGAGCTTTTGTAAGTTTGCTTCCTGCTGCCTCTCCTGCAAGCACATAACTTGTTTTCTTACTGACACTTCCAGAAACCTTTGCTCCAGCTTTTTCCAACATCTCCTGAGCTTCTTTTCTTCCAAGTGTAGGCAAAGTACCTGTTATAACGAAAGTCAAACCTTCAAGTTTCTTATTTCCATTATCTTCTTCTTCACTTTGCATGTTAAGTCCGTATTCTTTAAGTTTCGATACAATATATATATTATCACTATTTCTGAAAAAGTCAAATATTGTTACCGCTGTTACCTCTCCAATGTCATTTATGGAAGTTAACTTCTCCATATCTGCTTCAATAAGTGCATCAAATGACTTAAAGTTCTTCATAAGTTCCTTTGCTGCCTGCTTTCCAACGTTAGGTATTCCAAGTCCTGTTAATAACTTATATGGTTCATTGCCTTTAGACTTTTCAATATCATCTAAAAGTTTTGTTGTATTCTTTTCCTTACCTATAATACCCTTTTCAATAAGTTCTTCTTTATAATTCCTTAAGGTATAAATATCGCTTATATCCTTAAGGTATCCTTCCTTTATAAGTTCTATAACATATCTTTCTCCAAATCCCTTTATATCCATGGCATCTCTGCTTACAAAGTTTATAATATGTCTTTCTAACTGTGCAGGACAATTAGTTGAAGTACATCTTATATCAGCACTGTTATCATCCCTTATAAGCTTTGCTCCACAGGCAGGACATGTATCTGGTATACTATATCTTATTGCACCAGCTAGTCTTTTAGACTTATTAACTTCTTTTACCTTAGGTATAATCTCTCCCGATTTATATACTACTATAGTATCACCTATACAAAGATCCAGATTGTCTATATAATCCTGATTATGAAGTGTTGCCCTTGAAACTGTTGTTCCGCATAGTCTTACAGGTTCAAAGATGGCAGTAGGTGTTACCCTTCCTGTTCTTCCAACACTTAACTCTATCTCTTTTAAAACTGTTTCCTTTTCCTCTGGAGGATACTTATATGCAATTGCCCACTTAGGCACCTTGCTTGTTTCACCTAACTTCTTTCGGTCTTCAAGATTATTAAGTTTTACAACTGCCCCGTCTATATCATATAAAAGATTTCCTCTGTTTTCACCAATCTTTCCAATTGCTTCCCAGACCTCATCTGCAGTTTTACATACATAGTAATTCTCTATAACCTTTATGCCATTTGACTTAAGGAATTCATATCCTTCTGTATGTGTCTTAAATTCGATTCCTCTTGTTTCCTGAACATTAAAAACAAACATTGAAAGTTCTCTTTCTTTTGTTATTCTGCTGTCTAACTGTCTTAATGTTCCTGCTGCACAGTTTCTAGGATTGGCAAAGGTTTTCTTGCCATTTTCAAGCTGTCTTTCATTTACTTTTTCAAAGGCCTCATTAGTCATGTAAACTTCCCCACGAACCTCTATATATTCAACAGGATTCTTAAGTTTCTTCTTTACATCCTTAATAACCTTTGCATTCTCTGTTACATCCTCACCATTATTAATTCCATCACCACGTGTTATGGCTGTAACCATATTGCCATTCTCATATCTTATGGCCATTGATAATCCATCTATCTTTGTTTCAACAAGAAACTCTGTACCCTCTCCCAGCAGGGAAATGGTATTGTTAACAAACTCGTATACTTCTCCCTTATCGAACACATCCTGTAACGAAAGCATAGGAACTCTGTGTTTTACAAGGACTCCTGCTGTTCTCTTTGCAGTTCCTCCAACCTTTTGTGTTGGAGAATCTTTAGTAACATACTCAGGATGCTCCTTTTCTATGCTTTTCAGTTCCTTCATAAGCATATCATACTCATAGTCAGTAATCTCAGGATTATCCTGATTATAATACCTGTCATTATGATAATTAATAATATCTATCAGTTCTTTATATCTGTCCATCAAATCGATCCTTCCATTCTTATTATAGCTGTCTTATTAATTCATCAATCTCATTTTTTGATAATTCTCTATACTTCCCTGTACTTAGTTTTCCTAAGTTTATATTCATTATTCTGACTCTTTTTAAAGCAGTTACTTTATAGTCAAAATGCTCACACATGCGTCGTATCTGACGATTTAGTCCCTGTGTAAGAATTATTCTGAATGTCCTTTTATCTATAGCTTCTACTTTGCACTTTCTTGTAACAGTATCAAGAATAGGAACTCCAGAAGACATGCCTTTTATAAATGCATCTGTAATGTCTTTATTGACCTTTACCACATATTCCTTCTCATGCATGTTGGAACCTTTTAATATCTTATTAACTATATATCCGTCATTAGTCATAAGTATAAGACCTTCGGAATCTTTATCTAATCTTCCTACAGGATATATTCTTTTTTTATAATTAATATAATCTACTATATTAACTTCATTATGTTTATCAGTGGTTGTACAAACTACTCCTTTGGGCTTGTTAAATGCTAAAAGAATTAGTTCTTCTTCTCTTTTTATAACCTGTCCATTACATGATACTTCGTTATCCTTAGTTACTCTGTCTCCCATTTTTGCAGGAATTCCATCTATAAATACACGTCCTGCTTCAATTAATTTATCAGCTTCTCTTCGGGAACAATAACCAGCATCACTTAGAAACTTGTTTATTCTCATACTTTCTTCTATTTCATTAATATAATCCTTCTGCATTGGCCACCGTGATTCCTTTCTTTATAATCCGATTGTCAAACATTTATATTATACCACATATTTCAGGTAAAACAACAGATTTTGAAAAAAAGAGTTACTGTTCACGGTTAGAATAATATGATTAAAGCGTACATGCTTGCATGTTAAGCTTTAATACATATTATTCTGCGACTGTGAAGCAGGAACTTTCCCCCACAGTCGCAGACATAAGCTGCATAGCAGCGACATATGCGAAGCAGATGGTCTGCGACCTGTAGGAGAAAGTTATGCGTGAATAGTAACAAAAAAAGAGCTGCCATATAAAAATGACAACTCTTAATATCATAATATCATCCAACTGCAGCATTAGGATCTGTAGACTGTGGCTGAGGTGGCTCCGTAGTTGGCGGAGTCTTGGTTGTTCCATCAAGATTCCTTGTCTTTATAAACTCTGAATACTCAGCATTCTCTGCTTTAAGTTTCTCACATCTTTCATTAACTTCATTTACTAAATCTATAATTCCCGGATTATTAGATGTGTTAGTCATGTATGCTTTAACCTCTGTCTTAACATCTGTTCTGCTTACACATAGTCTTCCCATAACTGTTGATACATAATAACAATATAGGATAGGAACCGCAACATCAACATCTTTCAATCTTTCTTCTGTTAAAGTATATACTATATAGCTGTCTGGATAATAACCATCTATAGTATATACATCAATCTTATCAATTGACTTGTA
>JAILNW010000147.1 GCA_024691145.1 Lachnospiraceae bacterium | reverse complement strand
GACTCTTTTTATAATAATCTTCATGTTCTTTATCAAGTTTTAATGAACATAAAGCCCAAGACATCATTGTTATAAAACCTATTGACAAAATAGCAAATATTACTTTTTTCACTCCTGTTAGCCTCCAAATCTTAATCAGTATATCTGTATTTGTAATCCAACTTTCTTGCACGATGTGTTATATACTTTTTATAAGGCTTAAAGTATCTAAAATGCTTTATATCTGTTTCAGCCACAATTACCTTTGGATCAATAGCACATGGAACCATGGAAGGTGATGTACCATTATTAAATCTCTTTACAAGGTCTATTATAGCATATTTGCTTCTCTTAAGGAAAATCTTTCTTACCTTCTTAGGTCTGTTAAGAGCTATACTTCTGTAAATATAATACTCATAAACAAGACTTGGCTCCCAGATCTCTGGCTTTAATGAAAGATTTGCTCCCCAGTAATAACCATAAAGCTTTTTATTAATTACATAAAAATTGCTGTGATATGCAAGTTTGATAGCAAAGCCGTAATCTTCACATGCAATAAAATAATCTGTTCGAATGCCGCCAATATCAAGAAATGTTTCTTTCTTCATAACGCTTCCAAGTATAGGATACGTAAAGCTTATATTAAAGTCAAAATAACTGATCTTATTAACACTCATATTGCTTGTATCTACTGGCTGCATAACTTTATAAACATCTAAATCTGGATTGTTTTTTAAATACATATGCTGATGAATACATCCTAACATATCGATATCCTCATTACAAAGGATTGTTCCCATCATAACATTAAGATGGTTAAGCATAAGAACATCATCATCATTCATAATACATATGTACTTAGAACGGGCTAAGAGCATGCCCCTGTTCCAATTGGCATAAACACCAATATTCTTTCTGTTTCTGTAATAGATAATCTTATCAGAATTAATCTTCTTGATGAGCTTCTCTGTCTCAGTTTCTTCATCAAATACATCTTCATTATCGATGATAAGCATCTGATAATTATCATAACCCTTCTGGTTAAGAACACTATAAATTGCTATCTCCAGTAAATCTGGTCTTCTGTATGTAGGACATACAACTGTAACCATAGGATCAACATCATAATGTCTTCCCCAAACTAAAACTGACTCCACATCCGCATTATACTCATAGTACTTCTTCTTCTCAAGAAAATCAAGTTTCTTGATGCTGTCTAGCATCTCACCATTCATAATACATTATCCCCTTTGTCTATCATTTATACAAATGTGCCAAACCCAAGGCATCACTCATATTTAAAACTTATGAAATATCTTCCTTCTGGCAAATGACTTAGCCTGAACTATAACACCTGCCAGTCTTCCCTTTATATTATCATTTATGAGTAAATATGTTAACGTGTAATACTCCTTTGCTGCCCTCTTCTCAAAAAACTCATAAAATAAATCCTTATTCTCTCTTGCAGCACTGCATAATGTGTAACATATCTGGTATGACTCATCATGCTGCATATAATCATGTATCTTATATGCTTTTATCTTAACTGCTTCCTTCTGTAACAATACTACTAACAACAGATAAAAATTATCTCTTGTGTACTTGCATATATTCTCATACTTAACATACTTAAACATGCATACTAAAAGATTAATCATTCTGTTAAACATAGTAGCACTGGATTCTTTTCCCATAATAGAATTGCCCCGTACCCTGTAATAATACAGTCTGTCTGGCAAAACCTCTATCTTTCTTACATGACAAAGATAATAGAATACAAAGCAGATATCCTCTGCAAATACCTTCTTATTATCCTCAAATATAATATTCTTGTTTTTGATTATGCTCATCTTAAAAAGCTTGTTCCATACTTCATATCCAAACTTGTATCTGAGAAAATCATTAACAACAACATGTGTTCTTATCTCTTCACTGTTAATCTCATATGTTTTAGCTTCATAATTACTATAATCGACTCTTCCCTGAACATCTTCATAAACCTTAACTTTGTTACAGCATACAAGATCTGAATCTGTCTCCTGCATGGTTGTAAGAAGCCTTTCAATTATTGAAGCATCCACATAATCATCACTGTCAAAGAAATATACATACTCACCCTCAGCAATACTAAGCCCGCTGTTTCTTGCTGATGATAGTCCTCCATTCTCTTTATGTATTACCTGTATCCTGTTATCAAATGCTGCATACTCATCGCAAATGGCTCCCGAACCATCTGTTGAGCCATCATCAACCACAATAATCTGAAGATTCTCATATGTCTGGTTAATGATAGAATCTAATCCCGCTCTCAAATAATCAGCAACGTTATAAACCGGAACAATAACACTTACCAACCCTGTTCCCAAAACGGCACCACCATTCTTTTTATCATAGATAATATTTTAACATAACAAAGTTACCCGGTTGTTACATTTATTACTTTTTAAACCATTTTAACCTGCTTTTTACAAAAGCAAATTCCTCTGTTCCCACATATCTTATAAAATAAACAACTGTAACTATACAAACACTTACTGCTGCCTTTACAACAAGCATAGGCCAGCTGATTGTGCTGAAAAATGGAAGTTTCAATACATAATGTATTATTACCACACATGCTACTGTACATATATGATTAATCCATCTCTTTCTAAAATAAAGTATCGACTTCTTATGTAAGAAATCCCTGAACAATACATATGGCTCATACCACATATATGTAGAGAATTTAACTATAACTGTTG
>JAILNW010000112.1 GCA_024691145.1 Lachnospiraceae bacterium | reverse complement strand
AGATTTTATTGGAACAGGAATGATGTTCTTTGGCTGGTTTATTAGTATGATTGGCCTTATGGTTCGTTTCTTTATTGGAAATGCAAGAGAGATACATGCATATACAAGACAGCAGGAAATGCCATTGCAACAGGAATATATGGAGAAAATGGCTCCAGCAGCAGGTATGATTGCTAAGGAAGTTGGAAAAGGCATTAAGGAAGGTATGAAAGATGATACCAGCAGTGATTTAAGAGAAGAACTAAAAAAAGAGTTACGAGAAGAATTGAAAGAAGAGTTAAAAGCAGAATTAAAGCAGGAATTAAAAGAAAAGGGCGAATAATTGAATAAGCAGATATTAAGAGAGGCACTGTATCAAAATATTTGGTACAGTGCTTTTTTTCGCATGTTTTTTTGCTAATTCCAATTATTGTAAATGGTAATTATAAGAAATGTTAGTGGGTGGTAAATATAATAAGTATTTTTGTTTATATCTAACAAAATACAAATTTTACTGATATTATTTTTAAGATAAACAATGGTAAAATAGACAAAATATAAGGCAGAAACTGATTTGACTAATATGTAAAAATGTACTATCATATACACTGCAATTAATATTTTTGGAGGGTTTAGAAATGAACAGAAAAGGTAAGATTCTTGCAACACTTGCACTTAGTGTTGTGATTGCAGGAACAGTTTATGGCATTAAGAGCCATGCAGGATATTCTGCTAACATGAAGGATGTAACAGCATATGCTACAGGTCTTGAGAATGCAACAATGGAAGATAAAATCTGGGCAAACGAGAATGTCGTAAAAATCAATGATGTAGAAGATTATTATGATTTTCAGGAAAATGGTGCAACAGATGCAAATCAGTATGTTAATGATACGGATTCATCTGTAATCGAGTTACCAAAAGAGGGAGAACAATCAGAGTACAAGTTTAAAGAGGCTATTGATAATAGTGATTCTAAGTATTTTCCAAAGATAGGTGATCAGGGAAGCATAGGTTCATGTGTAAGCTGGGCTATGATTTATTATCAGTTCTCTTATACATATAATAAACAATATGATAGAGATGGAAAAAAGAATGAGAATACATTTTCACCTATGTGGGGATATGATATAGCAGGACCATATACTGAAAAGGTTTCATCACTTTTAACTGAAATGGGAGCAGCAACAGTTAAAGATGTTCCAATTATTACTGAATATAGCGGTGACAGATATGAAAATAATTCATATGCTACAGGTGAGATATGGAAAAATGCTGCAAAAAACAGAATTACTGGATTATATCAGATAAATACAAATATACCTGCTATGAAGATTGATAATAATAAAAGCCCATATCTTGACGAGATAAAAGCAGCATTAAATAATGGTGATTTATTAACTTTCTGTACAGATGTATATATGTGGGACTTTGATAAAACAATTGATTATAAGTTAACTGACTCTAATTATAAAGGAACAAGTAATAAAAAATATAAAGGTCAGGTAATAACAACTGACTATGATTTTATAAGAGAAAAACGTGGTGGACATTGCATGACCATTGTTGGATATGATGATAATATCTGGTATGACAAGAATAACGATGGTATTAAAGATGATAATGAGCTTGGAGCATTTAAGATAGCAAATTCATGGGGAGACTGGGCTAACAATGGTTTTGTATGGCTTATGTACAGCACTCTTGACTACAATAAGAATAATGGTTTTTATGAATATGATTGTCATTCAATGTATGATATTCGTGGCTTTAAGATTAATACTAATATAGCAAAACAGTTCTATGAAGTAGAATTAGAGTGTCAGAACACTAGTGATTTTAATATTGAACTTAATGCTTATGATGATAATGGTTATGTTTTACAGACATATAATCCTGTATATACAAAATTATTTACAAAAGGTATATCATTTACGGGTCAAAAAGAGCGTGAAACAGGACATATGTATTTTGCACTGGATAATGTTTTTAGTGGCGTTAATTCAAAGATTACAAGTGATTATGAGTGGAATATAAAGATAACAAATAAAACAAAGACAGGATCTAATGATGTTGTTGTAAAGAAAGTTAATATTGTAGATGAAGAAGAAGGCATTACATATAGTCAGGATGTGGACAAAGAGTTTACATTAAAGAATAAAGAGTATAAGCAGGTTAATGTAACAACACTTAACAAGAAGGTAATGAATACAGCAACTGTTTACTATTCTCAGTATGATAATCCTTATATTCACTACTGTGTAGAGGGTGAAAACTGGACAAGTGTGCCAGGTGTTCCAATGCAGCAGACTGACGAATATGAAGATTTTACACATAAATATGTAATTAATCTTAATGATGCAAAAGAAGTGCAGGTATGCTTCAATGATGGAAGAGGCAGCTGGGACAGCCAGAATGGAAGAAATTACAGCCTTAATGCGGGTGTTTATACTGTTAAAGATGGCAAAGTAACTAAGATTAAGGATAATGATAAGAAAGAGTTTAAAGTTAAGCTAAAGACTGATAATTATGCACCTATGATGGAAAACGATACAATAAAATTAATAGCTGATAGTGTTAATGGAAAAGATGTATTATACAGATTTGGTACGTTATCAAATGGTTCCATGAGATTTTTAAACAGTTATTCAGCTGATAATACTTATGAGTTTAAGCTTGGTTCTAACGAGTACTATGATTTCTTTGTTGATGCGGAATCAGATGGTGCTGTTGTAAGAAGTTATCTTCATAATTATACAGTAAAGCATTTGACCATAGAAGGAATTTTGGTAGATACTAAGGGAGAACAGATATTAGGAAGCACTGTAAATATAAAGGCTGAAGTAAAAAATGTATCAGAAACAGCTGATAAAAAGGCTGAGTATACTTATAAGGTATTTTTAGGAAGTGAAGAAACTGTACTTGTAACAAAGGAAGATAATAGTGCAGACTGGATTCCAGAAGAAGAGGGAACATATACAATAAGAGCAATGGTTTCTGATGCAACTGGTCAGAGAGTAATGCGACAGATTAAGTATGATATAAAAGAAGGAAGTAATTCTTTAAAGATAACTGACTTGGATATCTCAACATTTTTCCCTGATAATACCATAGTTATGGGAGGATGGAATTATGCTCATATAGAAGCTATGGGAGGAAAAAAGCCATATAAGTATTCATTAGGTTATATTAATGAAGATGGTAAAGAAGAATATGTTTTAGAAAATGAATCAAACAACTACTCGGATTTGCCAGCTCCATTCAGGGGAAATGTTAAGTACTTTGCAATTGTTACTGATGCAACAGGATTAAGCGTAAAGAGAACATTTGAAAAAGAAGTACATGGCTGCGAGGTAACTGATGTGGTGCCTTCAGTTGAATCACCTGCAAAGGTTGGAGATACTGTATATTTTGATGTTAAGTATAATTATTTTGTGACTTTTATGGGAGAAGCAATTACTTATTATTTTGAATTTTATAATAATGATACTGGAAACTCTTGGGGAATGGCTGCAGACGCAAATTATAAGGACGAACATAAGTGGACATTTAACGAACCAGGTAATTATACAATTAAGTTATCATTTACAACAGCAGCTTCAGGTTTAACTACATATTCCTTTGATTACTTAGTTAAGGATGATGATACTAAGTTAAGAATAAACAAGATATTAACTAACGTAGAATCACCTGCTCTTGTAGGCAACAGCATTACATTTGATGTTGAATTATCAGGTGGAAAGACAGCTGACAGTGTTTCATATAAGATAACAAACAAGGATGACAATACTGAAACTAATCTTTTATATACAAAGGAAGATGCAGATAAGAAGGCTACATGGATTCCGCAGGTTAAGGGAACTTATGAAGTTTTGGCAACTGCTACAGCAGGAAATAAGACAGCAACTTATACTATGGAGTATGTTATAAATGAGAATCCTGATGACCTTGATATGGTTACTATTTTCTATAATGGATTTAAAACACCATATATTCATTACAGAACTGACAATTCTTCATGGACTAGTGTCCCTGGTATGATGATGAATAACTGTGATTATTTTGCAGGATATACACATGTTGCAACTATCAGCCTTAATGGAGCTAAGGAACTTATTGCATGTTTCAATGATGGCAATAATAACTGGGACAGCGACAACGGAAGAAATTATAAGTTTGCAGCAGGAAGATACACATTTAATAATGGTGTAATTAAAGCTTTAAATAATAATGGTAATGAAGAAAATCTTGATGGAAAGCTTGTATTATACTATAGTGGATATGAAACTCCTTATATTCACTATGCTATAAGAAATCAGTGGACTAATGTTCCTGGTGTTAAGATGGAAAGCAGTAATGAGGAAGCAGGATATACTCATAAGATTATTATTGATTTACAGGGAAGCACAACTATAACAGCATGCTTCAATGATGGCAATAACAGCTGGGATAGCAACAATGGAAGAAACTATACCTTCGGAGAAGGAACTTACTTCTATAAAGATGGACAGATAAGTAAAAAGTAAATGATGTTATAATACTATAATGGAAAATGCCGGTCTGGATGGCCGGCATTTTTGTATCTTGTATATGTTGTTTACTGGTGAAGAAATATGCAGTTGCAAATACAAGTTTTATTCTTTATAATATGGTATATAGAGGTTACTATTCTTAGTGTAAAGTGGTAAAGGATATTGTCAATAGTAGCAAACAGATAAAAATTCTGCTAGAAAGAAGTGAGAAAATGTATACAGGGAAATATTTAAATCCAAATAATTTTGCATTTCAGAGAGCGCTTAACGAAGATATATACGTTGATAAAACAGATTTAATAAAATTTTGTAATGATAGAGTTAATAAGAAAAAAAGTTATATATGTTCCACTAGACCACGCAGGTTTGGAAAGTCAATGGCTATAGATATGCTTAAAGCATATTATAGTAAAGGCTGTGATTCGAAAGAATTATTTGAAGGTTTGAGTGTTTCAAAATATAACATGGAAAAAGCTTCAGAAGAGAAACTAAGTAAGAAATTTACTCAGTATATGAATTCATTTGATGTTATTTGCTTTGATATGCAGTGGGTTATGACAAAAACTAAGGAAGATAAAGTTAATAATGCTGTGGATTGGATACAAGAAAGAATTACAGAAGAATTAAGCAAGGAATTTCCTGATTGTATAAGAGAAGATTATGATTTATCAGAAACATTATATGAAATAAATAACGTAACAGGCAGACAATTTGTAATATTAATAGATGAATGGGATGCTTTGTTTAGACTTGATAAGAATAATAAAAAAGCCCAAGAAGAATATTTAATCTTTTTAAGATCATTATTTAAAGGACAAGCGGCAGAAAATGTTGTTGCCTTTGCATATATAACAGGAATATTGCCAATAAAAAAATATGGAGGAGAATCAGCCCTTAATAACTTTGAAGAGTTTACTATGGTTTCACCAGCAAATATGGTTGACTATATTGGATTTACCGAAGATGAAGTAAGAGACTTATGTGAAGAATATGATATGTGCTTTGATAAAATGAAAAAATGGTATGATGGATATACGTTAAAAAGTAAGCATATATATAGTCCAAATTCTGTTTGTACAGCAATTACGAGAAATGAAATTGATAATTACTGGGTATCTACAGATACTTATGAATCTTTACAAATATATATATCATTAAATTTTGAAGGTTTAAGAGATGATATTATAACAATGATTGCAGGTGGAAGAAGTAAAGCAGATGTGGGATTGTTTACAAATGACTTAGTATCATTTAGATCAAAAGATGAGGTAATGGCATGTCTTGTTCACTTAGGTTATCTTGCATATGATTCAAAGACAGAGGAAGTATTTATACCTAATAAAGAAGTGCGTACTGTATTTGAAAGGGCAATAAAAACAGCAAGTGAATGGACTGAAATAATGGAAGCAATCAGAGATTCAGAACAGCTTATGAAATATACACTTACAAAAAATGCAGATGCGGTTGCTAAAGCAGTTGCTACAGTTCACGCAAATGCAACATCAATAAAAAAATATAATGATGAAAATTCATTAAGTTGTGCAATTACTTTAGCTTATTATACAGCTATGAAGGATTACAAACTAATAAGGGAGTTACCATCAGGTGTAGGATATGCTGATATTGTTTTTCTTCCACATCCAGGAGTTTTAGACAAGCCTGTATTGGTTGTGGAATTAAAATGCGATAAAACAGCAAAAACAGCACTTGATCAGATAAAAGACAGACAATATGGAGAACATTTAAAAGATTATACAGGTAAGATAATTCTAGTAGGAATTAACTATGATAAAGATGACAAGAACAAGATTCATACATGTATAATTGAAGAACTAGAAAAAGAGGGATAATGTTGCAGAGAATTCGATGTGTCGTAGAAAGGATTACATATCAGAATCCTGAAAATGGATATACGGTGATTAAGTGTCGTGTTAAAGATTATAGTGATTTGATTCCGGTTGTTGGTAACATGCTGGATGTTAATGTTGGCTCTGTTCTGATATGTGATGGCAGCTGGAAAGTTGATGCCAAATATGGAAGAGAATTTGTAACAGAAAACTATGAAGAAACTTTACCTGCAACAGTCTATGGCATGGAAAAATACTTAGGTTCCGGACTGATTAAGGGTGTTGGACCAAAGTATGCAAAAAGGATAGTTCAGAAGTTTGGAGCGGATACTTTTAACATAATAGAGGAAAATGTTAAAAAATTAGCAGAAGTAGATGGAATTGGCAGCAAACGTGTTAAAATGATTGAAGAATCCTGGGAAAAACAGAAGGAAGTAAAGAATATAATGCTGTTTTTACAGGAACATCAGGTATCAACATCATATGCAGCTAAGATTTATAAACAATATAATAATGAAAGTATATCTGTAATGAAAGAGAATCCTTATAAACTTGCAGATGATATATGGGGAATTGGTTTTAAAACCGCAGACCAGATTGCAATGAAACTTGGATTTGGTAAAGAATCCTATGTAAGGCTAAGAAGCGGAATTATGTATACTTTATCGGAACTTTCTAATGAAGGTCATGTGTATGCAGAAAAACAGCAGTTAATTAAAGAATCCTCAGAGATTCTTGAAGCAGAATCGGAAGTTGTAATAATTACAATGGATGATATGATAAAGAATGGTGATATAATTCTTGAAAAGAATATCATAAGCAAAGATGAAGAGGGCAATGTTAATGAAGCCATTTATCTGCCTCCTTTTTATTATGCAGAATCAGGTGTTGCTGGAAAATTAAAGAAACTTGCTGCATCACCAGCTAGAGATGCATTATTTACTAAGCTTATGGATGCAAGAATAAAAACAGGCAATAATAAACTGTCAGTTGATGTGGATGCTATACAGTCAAAAACAAATATGGTATATGATGATGTGCAGAAGGATGCCATAAGACAGGCAGCAGCAGCCAAAGTAATGATATTAACCGGGGGACCTGGTACAGGAAAGACAACAACAACCCATGGAATAATTTCAGCGTATAAAGCCTATGGATTAAAGATATTGCTGGCAGCACCAACTGGGCGTGCAGCTAAACGTATGACTGAAGCTACAGGATTAGAAGCAAAGACAATTCACAGACTGCTAGGATGCAAGCCAGGTGAAGGTTATCAGAAAAATGATGAGAATCCTTTAGAGGGAGATGTGCTGATTGTAGACGAATGTTCCATGATAGACATTGTGCTGATGAATGCTCTTTTAAAAGCAATACCATCTACAATGCGTCTGATATTAGTTGGCGATATTAATCAGCTTCCAAGTGTTGGTGCAGGAAATGTACTAAGGGACATAATAGATTCTGACAGATTTGTAGTTGTAAGACTTACAAAGATATTCAGACAGGCACAAAAAAGCCACATTATTACAAATGCTCATAGAATAAATGAAGGCAATATGCCTGTAATAAATAATGGCAAAGATTCGGATTTCTTTTTCATTGAAAATGATAATCCAGAAGATTCGGTTAATCAGATTGTGACACTGGTAAAAGAAAAACTTCCAAAGTATTATCATGTAGAGTCTTCACAGATACAGGTTCTTACCCCTATGCAAAGGGGCGTGGCAGGTGCAGTGAATCTTAACTTATCATTGCAGGAAGCATTAAATCCTTCAGAACAGGAGATTTTTATACATGGAAGAGGCAAGGTTGTTATGCCTAAGGAATGTCTTAGAAGAAGCGGATATGCATTTCGAAAAGATGATAAGGTAATGCAGATAAAGAACAATTATGATAAAGAAGTGTATAATGGTGATATAGGTATTATTAAGTCTGTAAGTGAAAGTGACAGAAAACTTGTGGCAGATTTTGACGGAAGGTGCATAGAATATGATATTACTGAACTTGATGAATTAGTGCATGCTTATGCAACAACTATTCATAAAGCACAGGGGTCTGAATATCCTGTTGTTGTGATGCCTGTTATGATGAACCATTATGTGATGCTTCAGAGAAATCTTATATATACAGGAATTACAAGAGCTAAGAAGATATTGGTAATAGTAGGAACAAGGAAGGCACTTTCTTACGCTGTTAGTAATGTTACTATTTCTAAAAGGAATACACTGTTAAAAGAAAGACTATGTAATTAACAAAAAAAGAATATTAAAAAAGCCGGTTCAGTGAACCGGCTTATCAAGTTACTGTTCACGCAAATCTTTCTCACATAGGTCGCAGACCATCTGCTTTGCATATGTCGCTGCTATGCAGCTTATGTCTGCGACTATGTGGAAAGTTCCTGCTCCACAGGTTTAGAATAATATGTTATAAAGCTTAACATGCAAGCATGTACGCTTTAATCATATTATTCTAACCGTGAACAGTAACTTTTGTTATGTAGGTTATTACTTTGGTGCAAAGAGAGCTATTACTAATGCTATAAAAAATAAGTATGTTTCTCTTACACCTGCTTTTGTAACTTTTAATCTGTAAATAAAGTATATTGGAAAGCAAAGAACAGAAAGTAAATATCCTTTGCGTAGTTTTGAATTAATGTTCTCATAATTTAGTAACTTAATTTTATTTATATCTAAAAAACAGAATATAATTCCTGGTATAAATGTCATTAACGCCCAAATAAGAAAATGGTGATTAACCCCATCTAGTGCAAATGCAGTAAAGAAACCAGCGGCCACAGTTGTAATGGCACATAATACAATATATTTATTGCTTATGTCTAAATATGCAAATTGCTCACCAGTTTTATCATATGTGATATTATCCATACCATCTTTAAGTGTTGTGTGTGTTAGTAAATTCATAAATAATTCCCCCTAATTATTATTTGTTTTTCCTGTTCTTGTATTTTATTATATTATTACATAAACCGAAAAGCAATAGATATGGGGCTTTTCTAATGAGATTCTAATTTTTCTCTGTTTCAACCACTATAAGAGGTACTAGAAGTTCATCGTAACTCATTCCGGCATGATGCCCTATAAAACGTTCATATTCTTCTTTTGTATTAAAGATTCCAAGTTTTCCTGTTCCAATGGCAAGATAGTCACCAAGCATATCTTTAAAATATTTATGTTCATTGCCATATCCGAAGATATGCTTATCTATTACCTCCTGCTTTGTTAGCAGAATAAAATCATTGCCGAAGGCTTTGTTAAAAAGAGAAACAAAGTCTTCTTTCTTATCTTCCTTTACAAACAGATTTATGGCTCTAGGCTCAATACTTGGCATACGTATAAGACAGTCTACTAATTCAGGATAGTCTGTAATTAATGCATTTTTGGCATCAATATGACCATGATCCGCTGTTATAATTAATAATGTATTCTCTAATTCATTTGTAAGCTCATTTACCTGTTTTTCAAGATTTCGGAGAACATCTACAGAGTCCTTAACATAACAGCCTTTTACATGCATAGTTGAGTCTGGCTCATACCAGTATGCGTAGATGTATTTTTTCTGTGGTTCCTTGCAAAGCTCCCTTATACGGTCACATATTTTTTCAAATGTATCGGGATAAGGCTCAAGGTAAGGCATGGCATTATAAGCATTACCTCCATTTTCATTAATTATATCCACTATAGGTTTATATGGTGTATATGTTAAAGCTACGTTTATATCCGCAGCAGGAATATCTGTTCCTTGGTTAACATTTAAAAATGTAGTTACATTTTTATCTATCTGAGGATAGTAGCAGTCCCATCCAAGCCAGGCATGTTCACATGGCATAAGTCCGCTTTGGAGAGTAGTTGTTGCAGCTACTGTTGTAGGAGGAAATACAGAACTAATGGTTTTAACTAAGTGGGAGTTAAAAAATCCATTTTCTGATAAGTTCTTTTCAATGATGCACTTTCCCATGGCGTCAAGCACAAGAACAACTACGTTTTTATAGTCTTTTTTTAGAAAAACATCTGCTTCTTCCAGTGTTTTGTGATAACACTGTCCTGTAAAGTGCTTAAGTATTGAATTAGAAAGATTAACAATACAATCATCGTAATTAGTTTTAATCATATTAACCAGCCCCTTTGTATATAAATAATAAGTAGTATATCATATGAACTGGCAATTGTAAATAATAGGTTGAAAGGAGCAAGGTTTTATTGTATTATATATAATAAGATATTTTTACGCAGGAAGGCGGATTAGCGGTCAATAACCCACGACTAAAGTCGCGGGCTTGCATGAAAGTTGCTACACAGTGACTGTAGGCCTGGTATTGACTAGCCTGAGTACTTTGAGTACTACGTTAAGAGAGAATATATAGTTACCTACGGATATTTAGCCTAGTCTGTAGCTCTAAGGTCTGTGATTAAACAATCCTGCTGGGTAGGGATAGTGTTGCAGATATAAAAACCTCTCATTAACATTGGCGAAGGCTACATTACAGATATTTATATATCTGAATTATGTGATTT
>JAILNW010000104.1 GCA_024691145.1 Lachnospiraceae bacterium | reverse complement strand
TGTATTAAGATTTTGATAATGCATCTAATTGGTTGAATACTATTTTTTATGAAAACATATTATATTGAAAAATATTTCTTGTTATGAGTATTTTTATAAGGATGTAATTTATGTTATTGAAAAGGAGAACTATGAAACTTTGTAGAAGAGCTAAAGATTTTGTACAAATCATAAACGAAGACGGGGCTGTTCGTTTATGTTCCTGGCTTTATGATGGTGGTATTATTGGTTATTTGTCAAAAAATTCATTAGAGGAAATATATCATAGTAATGAAGCTGAATTAATACGTGATATGCACGCAAAAGGAGACCATTCTAACTGTAATCCAAATCAGTGCCCTTGGGTAGCAAACAGAAATGTGGAAGAGAATGAGATTGAGATAGAACATATACCAAAGTATCCAGAATCGCTATATCTTGCATATGAGAATGTATGCAATTATAAATGTGTTATGTGTGATATACCTAATTGTATGGCGAGTGCAGATACAAAAGTTAATGAGGAAAAATATAATAGAATTGATGAGGAATTGATTAAGGTTCTTCCATTTGTTAAGCATATTAGTGCTAATGGATTAGGTGAACTATTTGCAAGCAAACATATTCTTAAACTTTTATCAGAGTGGAAACCAGTCGCTGATAAATCGGAGGTTTCGGTTACATTAGAGACGAATGGATCACTATTTGATAAGAAACATTGGAAGCAGATTGAAAATCTAGGACAGTATCATTTGTCAGTGTGTATAACAATATTAAGTTTTAAAAATGATATTTATCAGGAATTATCAGGCACAAAGCAACATATAGAAAAATTGATAGAGAATCTTAGGTTTATAAAAACTCTTCGTGAGCATGAGGTTATTAATTATTTAGAGCTTGCTACAGTGTATCAGGATAAAAATTATAAAGAACTTCCAGAGTTTACAAGACGGTGTATTGAAGAATTTGGGGCGGATTATGTTCGTTTGCGTCCATATGATCCTTGGGGTGGAGAAGGTATGAAGGAATGGATGATGGATGTGCGAAATATTTATCATCCAAGGCATGAAGATTTCCTTGAAGTAATGAAACATCCCATTTTCTCACATCCTAAGGTGCATGACTGGGGTGGTGGGAAAGAGAGTGGTTTAGGACCTGAACCATATTGGAAGATGCGAACTATGTTTTCATTAATGAATGAAATATTTACCAAAGAAACTTTTATGGCGAGGGTAGAAGATATATCGGAAAACAAAAAGGTTGTTGTTTATGGTATGACTGTTGTAGGAAAAGCTTTGGCAAGTAGATTGAAGAATGAAGGAAAATTAGCATATTGTATTGATCGTAAGATGGATGGAATGAAATATCTGGAAATTCCTATTTATGGTATCAATAATTTAGAAAATCTAGATAAGGATGTGTCTGTAATTATTGCTTTACACTGGAGTGAAAATGTGATTAGTAGTATGTTAGAAAAAGCTGGGTATAGTGGAAATATTATACCATTAAGGAAATTGACGGTGTATGAAGAGTGAATAAGAAAAATATAGATAAAGAAGGAATATTTATTAGAAGAGACAAAAGTGAAAGTAAAGTTTGTAATAATAAGGAGATTAAAGTAAGTGTTATTTGTATTACTTATAACCAAGAAAAATATCTGAAAAAAGCACTAGATAGTATGTTATCACAGATTACAAATTTTTCTTATGAAATTATTATACATGATGACTTGTCCACGGATAATACTAGAGATATTTTACGTGAATATGAAAATAAATATTCAGGTGTTATCCATGTGATTTATGAAAAAGAGAACATGTATTCACAAGGTATAGATTTTGTCGCATCAATGATAAAAGAGAGTGCAATGGGTAAATATATTGCGCTGTGTGAGGGCGATGATTTTTGGATAGATGAACACAAATTACAACTTCAATTTGATGCATTGGAAAACCATCCTCAGTGTGATATGTGTGCTTGTCGTGGCTGTACGACAACAGAGGATGGATTGTATGAAGTTAGTGAGATTCGTCCAGCTGAATTTGATTCTATACTATCTGTAGAAAACGTAATATGTGGAGGCGGTCAGTATCTTGTAACAGCAGGATTATTCTTCAAAAAAAGTATGTATGATGAGATGTTGCCTTTTGAAAAAATTATACCATTGGATTATGCACAGCAGATAAAGGGAGCATTAAGAGGGGGAATATACTACATAGATCGAAAGATGGCAGTTTATCGTCGATATGCAGGTGGATCTTGGACTAATGATGTTTTAAAGAACAAAGAAAAGTTGAAGATTCAGTGGGAAAAAGAAAAGGCGTTACTTTGTCAGTTGAATATAGATACAAAAGGACGTTATAGTTCTGCTATAGCAGAGAGAATGAAAGCTTATATACCTTTTGAAAATCAGTTGGAAGAACATAATGAAGAAATATCAAAAGTACTTTTTGGATTATGTGAAAATATTTATATTTGGGGACGAGGAAGACGAGGTGCAAGTCTTGAAGATTATTGCAAAAAAAAGCATATTAAGGTAACAGGTATTTGTGATGTGATAAATACTGATATAGGTGGTGTTTCAAATGCAGGGAATTTGATATGCCACACGGACGAAGTAAAGGAAAAGGCATATGTGATATTAGCATCAAATCGCTATGCATATATGGACTTGTGTAAAGAAGGGATAGAGGCGAAAGTGCTTGATTTTGAGCAGTATATGCCATGGGGATAATAACATAGCTATATTATGTTAAAACAGGTGTGATTACAGTAGAAGAATTTGAGAAAATATAGAAAGAGAACGATTAAGAAATTTGAAAATATAGTTGTTAAGGATGGGGATACGTGGGAAGATGTGAAAACGATGTTAATGGAATATTTATAGATTTTTATAGTTAGATTTAATAAAAAAATTAATCCAAGGAGATAAAATATGATACCATTTAATAAGGCTGTATTTTTACAAGAAGCTTTTGAACACGTAAGAGAAACTGTTA
>JAILNW010000098.1 GCA_024691145.1 Lachnospiraceae bacterium | reverse complement strand
TATATCAGTTTTAAAAATACTGAATATATGTGGATATTCAAATGCATTGTGATTTCAAAAAAATACAGAAGAATAAAGCAATAAGCAATTCTACAGGAATTAAAATATGGATGTTTTTAGCTTATGGCATTTGTTCTGTTGTAGTGCTTTTTAGTTTGGTTTTGAACAATGTAGATATAAGTATAATTTCAACTGTGCTGATAGGAGTAACCGGGCTGACAACTTTTATTGGTATAATAGCTTTAATGCGTATTAATAAGTTTAAAAATTATTATATTGTATATAAAAGATCTGAAAGAATAGTTTATTCTACCAAGGATGGAAATAAGAGAAATGCCCAGCTTAATAGTGTAAAGATAAAGAATAGTCTTGAATTAACAAAGGAAGATAAGAAGAATATTGACATAAATGCAAAGAGTAATAAAAAGGGATATGATATGTTTAATGACCTTTTTATAAAGAGACATAAGAAAATTCTTATGAAACCAGCAATTATTGAAACGGTAATTATTTTAATTATTGCAATTGGAATTATTATTATGGCTGTATTAGATGGCTTGAATAAAGATGATGCAAATATTGTTTTATTATTTATTCCTAAGATTATATTTATAATGTACGCCATTAATGTGGGAAAAGACAGTACACAGGCAATGTTTTTAAATTGTGATCAGGCGATGCTTAATTTAAGGTTTTACAAACAGCCTAAGGTAATTGCTTCTTTATTCGGAAGAAGACTTAAATCTATAATACTCATTAATCTTTTGCCAGCAGCAACTATTACCTTGGGATTTGAAGTTTTTCTTGCTTTATGTGGCACAACTGACATAATGTATTACATAATAGTTGGTTTGTCACCAATAGTTTTGAGCATATTCTTCTCAACACATAACGTTGTATTGTACTACTTGTGTCAGCCATATGATTCGGAAATGTCAGTTAAGGATCCTAAGTTTAAATTTATTCAGGGATTTACTTATTTGGTATCTTATATGATTATGACAAATATGGCTAAAGCATCTATGATGTTTGTAGCTGGAACATTTATATTTATGATTGCTTATATAATTATTGCATTAGTTTTGGCTTATTATATTGCACCAAAGACATTTAAATTAAGAAAGTAGAGGGAAAAAAGATGCTTTATATTATGAGACATGGAAAGACAGATTGGAATCTTGAGTACAGACTTCAGGGGCGTACGAATATTCCTCTTAATGATCAGGGAAGACAAATGGCAGAAGATGCCAGGGAAGAGTATAAGGATGTTCATTTTGATAAGTGTTTCTGCTCACCACTTATAAGAGCCAGAGAGACAGCGGATATATTACTAAAAGACAGAGATATTCCAATTATTGAAGATGAGAGGCTTGTTGAAATGTGCTTTGGAAAGTACGAGGGAATGGATCATATTTATCAGAAACCAGACTGCCCTATAAGAACGTTGTTTCTTGACCCGGGAAATTATGAGACAGCTGAGGGAACAGAAAGCCTTGAGGAACTTTATCAAAGAACTGGCGAGTTTTTAAAGGAAGTTGCACTTCCTTTAGTTGAAAAGGGAGAAGACATACTTATTATGGGACATGGTGCCATGAATTCATGCATTGTATGCCAGATTAGAAACATCCCAAGAGAGCGCTTCTGGGAAGCAGGAATTGAAAACTGTAAACTTATGAAACTGATATAAAAAGAAAAGTTGGAGCAAAACTCCAGCTTTTTTTTCTCTCTATTCATAAAATACTTTATATGCAACATCCTTCTGCTTCTTTATATACTCTGTAAGCATGTCAACTTCCCTTGGAGAATCGAAGTAGCATAACAATATACATCTCTTGGACATATCGGAACTAAATGAGAATGAATATTCATGCACAATTAAAAAGTTAACGATATTACTTATTACATACTTTGAAAATGAAGTAATCTGTATATACTTCACTTTCTCTTCATGCTCGTCAGATATGGAAGCAAGAGCTCTCTTAATCTGTACCATGGCATGGTCGGAACGAGCATGGTTAAGCCATTCTTTACATACGGTAATATCTTTATTCTCATCAGTCAGAATCTCAACTGTATCATCATTCTGAAGAACAAAGTAAGGGTCAACAGGTGAACCATTAACTAAGGCACCTGTAAGAGTATCACCAAGCTCTGAATGAATACTGTAAGCAAAATCAATAACACATGAACCTAAAGGAAGCATAATAAGCTTCTGCTTAGGGGTGTAACAGTAAATCTTCTTGTTAACAATATCAAGTTCTGAACGCATGGTATCAATAAACACATTATTATTAGAGATGCTTTTCTCAAGGTCTAAAATATGTTCAATATTCTTCTGAATATATATCTTCTGCTCATTATATTCAGAATTCTTTAAAAAGTATAATAATCCATAATGAGAAATAGCAAGCATCTTCTTCGTCTTAATCTGGCACTCAACTAAAGCACCATGATCAGTAATAATTGTTGTATGTATGGCCTGATACATATTGTCCTTAGGAAGGGCAATATAATCCTTAAATCTGGACTGCTTTGGCTTATATATTCTGTGAACCTCACCTAAAATCTTATAACAGTCTTCAATCTCATTAACTACAATACTCAGATAGTAGAAGTCATAGACGTCACTACAGGAACAATTGTTATTAATGGTCTTTCTGTAAATACTGAAGATATGCTTCTGAACATAGTTAATATCAAAATCAACACTGGTAATGGAATTCTTGATATTATTAATAACACTGTTAATTGAGTC
Organism: Lachnospiraceae bacterium; assembly: GCA_024691145.1. Taxonomy (GTDB): domain Bacteria; phylum Bacillota; class Clostridia; order Lachnospirales; family Lachnospiraceae; genus JAILNW01. The sequence goes on along the minus strand of JAILNW010000098.1, from coordinate 11,379 downwards.
CTTTTTCTTTTCATAAATTGAATTAATAGTTTCTGTAATCTCATTATATTTGGCATAATGAAGATACATAAATGATAAATCATCAAGTTCATTCTTGATGGTACATAATCCAATCTTCAAAGCTAAAGGAGAGTACAAATCAAGTGTTTCCTGTGCTATTGCAATCTGTTTTTCTCTGGATTGGAAATTAAGTGTTCTGAGATTGTGAAGTCTGTCTGCAAGTTTGATAATAAGAACTCTTAAATCTTCAGCCATACAGTTAAGCATATTTCTATAACTGTTAATCTTTCTGTCTTTCTTTGAAGATGTTGCAAGCTTTGTAACACCTTTAACTAAAAACAGAACCTGTTCTCCAAACTTTTCACGAATAAGTTCTTCAGATATATCAGTATCTTCAAGAGTATCATGCAGCAATCCGGCAATAACAGTTGCCTGGTCTACCTCTAAGTTAGCAAGTATAATCGCAGTGCTGATGGGGTGGATAATATATGGCTCTCCTGACTTTCTTTTCTGACCATCGTGATACTCGTAAGCAACATTGTAAGCTTCTATAATTAAATCGTAATCAGTATACTTTTTTTCAAGTACACTGAGAAATTCCTTATATAAACAATCTATACCCTGATTCTTTTTAGACAAAAAATCACTTCCTTAACAATAGATATTGTAATATTTTACCAAATGTAATAGGCTAATTCAATGACTTTTTTGTATTTTTTTAAGAACAAAATAAAAAAAGTGGACGTAGCAGCTGATCCACTCTTTTTATTTTCCACGAACAATTTTTTAATCTTTCGGTCCCCTTTTAATAGTTCCAAGTATAAAACTAACCAATTACAATTACTCCCCAGTAATTGTGCTTTCCGATACTTTCTTTTAATAACCCCATAATTAAACTATATTCCCTTAGAGTGAAATATATACCTGATTTTTATCCCCCAATAATAATCACTTGTATTTGTTTTCCTCTATATGTATAATATAAAACATGAAAGTCACATGGAAATCTCACACAAGAAATAAAAGACTTAAATTAAACACACAATTGTGCTATACTGATATTATAACGTAAAGAAAGGAAACTGCTTATGGATAATAATGTATCAAGTATATATGGTGACAATATGCCTGCCATGGAAGAGACAGTAAGAGAACTTTCAGAGTATATTGAAAATATGAGAAAAGAACTTAAAGTAAAGATAGGCATGGATCCTGTTGAGCATTACCTTACACGTATAAAGAAAGAAGAAAGCATGCGTGAGAAGTGTGTAAGAAAAGGATTTCCTGTAAATATGAATTCTGCTTTAGTGGAAATAAAGGATGCAATAGGTGTAAGAATTGTATGCGCATTTGTCGATGATGTATATGCCATAAGAAATTATATTAAGGAATCCGGGAAGTACGAAGTAGTAGAAGAAAAGGATTATATAAGACACTCAAAACCTAATGGCTACAGAAGTTATCATATGATAATAAAGATGAATAACAGATTTTTTGCAGAGATTCAGCTTAGAACAATATCTATGGATACATGGGCTGCATTAGAGCATCATTTGAAATATAAAAAAGAAGTTGGAGCAAGCACAGAACTTATTGTTTCAGAATTAAAAAGATGCGCAGACGAACTGGCATCAACAGATCTTTCAATGCAGACTATCAGAGATATGATCTTTTTAAATTAATAGGAAAAGAGGAATTATATGAAGATATTATTAGCAGAAGACACAATTGATTTGAACAATGCCCTTACAACTGTATTAAAACATGAAGAATATGATGTTGATAATGTTTTTGATGGACAAGAGGCCTTAGAGCATCTTGATGTAGATTCATATGACTGTATTATATTAGATGTGATGATGCCTAAAAAAGACGGAATAGAAGTACTTACTACTTTAAGGGAGAAGCACATTTTAACACCAGTGCTTATGCTTACTGCAAAGTCAGAGATTGAAGACAGGGTTGCAGGACTGGATGCAGGAGCAGATGACTACCTTACAAAGCCATTTGCCATAAAAGAACTTCTTGCAAGAGTCAGAGCACTTACAAGAAGAAAAACAGATTACTCTACAAATGATCTTACATATAAGAATATAAAACTTAATGCGGCTTCTCTTGAACTAAGTTCAGAGAATACAGTACGCTTATCAATAAAGGAGTTTGAACTTTTACAGGTTCTTATACTAAATAATGAAAGGTATTTAGAAGTACCATATCTTATAGAGAAAGTCTGGAATAATGATGGGGCAGTAAAACCAGATACGGTATCCCTATATATTTCATATCTTAAAAGAAAACTGTTTGCCGTATCTTCTTCTGTGGAGATTGTTGGAGACATGGAAAATGGATATAAGTTAGATTAAGTTTCGGAGGGTTTTTATGAGTGAAAAGGCTATAAATCATCTTAGATATAAGTTTATATTTTCAGCATTTTTAGCATTCCTTGCAGTAATGCTATTTATGGGAACCGCAATATATTTCATGAATCTTCACGGTACAAGGGCACAGATAAAGGCGGTTTTAACATACCTTGTTGATGTGGGAGGTGTTATACCTCCAAGGGAAGAGGCAAAAAAAGAAGCCATTGAGAATATTAAAAATAAAAAAGAAGAAGAAGAGAGAAAAAACTACGTAGATGACTTATTTGTTACATTATTTCATACTGGATTTGATAATTCATCAGAGAGTATAGACTCTATATTATTCTTCTGGGTAAGTTATGATGAGGATGGCAAACAGAATAATTTTAATGTTGAAAGAATGCAGTATATATCTGCTGAAAGAGCTGTTGAGTATGGTAATAAGGTTATAGACAAAAACAAAACCTTTGGAAATGTTGATACCTTTTTCTATATGATTGGCAATAAAGATAAAGGAAAGATTGTAGTTTTCCTTGACTGTACAACTATCTTGTCATCAACACAGCGACTGCTTAATATTATACTGTTGTTTTGCTTCTTGGGTTCAATAGCGGCATATGTACTTGTAAGAATATTATCATGGCAGATGATTGCACCGGAAATAAAAAATGCTGAAAGACAAAAGCAGTTCCTTACAAATGCCGGACACGAATTAAAAACACCACTTTCTGTTATAAGGGCAAATACAGAACTTGATATGCTTATGAATGGAGAGAATGACTGGAACAAGTCAACGCTAAATCAGATAGAACATCTTACAGGACTTATACAGAATCTTATTACAATATCAAAGGCAGAGGAGATAGAAAATACAGAAAGCCTTATAGATGTAAATATGTCTAATGTTATGAATGAAGTTGTTGGAAACTTTGAACCTGTTGCTTTGAAAAAAGAGATAAAGATGGAGAGAAACATACCTGAAAATATAATATTCAGAGCTGATCAGGCAAAAATGTCACAGTTAGTTACACTTCTTATAGATAATGCTATAAAGTATTGCGATGATGGTGGCAATATAATAGTAACATTAATACAAAAAGGAAAAAATATTAAATTTACAGTATCCAATGATTATAAAGATGGTTCACAGCTTGACTGCTCAAGATTCTTTGAGAGATTTTACAGAGCGGACCAATCACATAATATAGATAAAGGCGGATATGGAATAGGTCTTTCAATTGCTGAAAGTATCGTTAAGCAGTATAAAGGCGATATAGAAGCTAACTGGAATAACGGAGTAATATGTTTTATATGTTCATTAAAAGGGATGTAGTGCTAAGCACTACATCCTGTTCTTATATACTAGAATATAAAGAGTCTGCAGACAATTACGCATATGGTACTTAAAAGGGTACCAAGCAGGTAATATTCTGCGAACTTTTCATCCTTTGTTATTTTGTCATATCTGGCAATTGACTTTGCAGTAAGTACAAAACCAAGTGCTGAAAACTGATCTTTTTTAAGGAATAAAAGAATAATAAGTCTTTCGAGACTTCCAATCTTTCTTCCGGCTTTACTTTCAATCTTGCTTTCTGGAGTAATAATTGTTTCATCAGTTTTTGGCTTATATTCAGACAAAAACTTTTGTATAAATATGTTGGCAGGCCTGTTAATAAAAAGTACTGCAAGTGTCCATCTTGCAACGGTTTCATAATCATACCCAAATGTAGTAATTAATTCCCTTACTAAAGATATATTACCTATAGTAAAACTATAATAACATATAAAGTATCCAATGGCAAACAACGTTACCATATGTGTGGCCTGATCCACCATAAATACCACGTATTGTCTGTAATTTTTTACAATTTTAATATATATATACTTCATGGTATCAATAATAAAATGAACAGTTCCGGCGCCAATGGCACATGTAACCATATCTATACTAAATACAGGCAGTATGGCAAATAAAAATGCTGCATAGTATTCTAAAGAATGAAGCAAAACCCCAAAGTAGTGCTTGTCTTTCATGGATGCAATTTTTTCAGTCTGAAAATAAAAATCTCCAAGGAGATGTCCTATTCCTAAAATTAACAAGTACTTAATCATATATTTCTAACCCTCTTATCATCTGAATTGATTTGTTAACAACTTCCAGGGAATCAACATACAGAGTGTAATTACCATCAGCAAGGCGTCTTGCAACTGTAGACTGTGTTGTTGACATTCTATCTGCACATTCAGCCTGTGTGCCGCCATTACATAGCATATCCCATATTGTAAATCTCTGTTTATCTGACCAGCCGTCCTCAATAACTTTAATTAAAGAAAGCATGGTATTAATCTTGTCCAGCTCAAAATGTGAATTCTTATACAAACCTAACATTATATCTGGAGCATGGCTTTTTATTTTTTTTTCTGAAAGCCTTATACTTTCTATCATGCTTCTTCCAGCATAAAATGCAGGACCATCGGCACCAATTGCAGCTTCCTTATTAATTTCTGTTGTTATATTGCCAAAACCTATACCATATCTTATCTTTACAGGGTACATCTCTCTTTGTAAATATTTTATAATATCCAAAAGATATGTATCATCATGAAGCAATCCCTGAAATTCGTCTCCAAGTGTTATAATAAACTTAGCGGCTATAGAGTCTTTATAGGTTTCGTTAATGTAATCAAGAACAGCATTAAACTTTTCCTGAACTTCTTTACGATTCTCTAGCTTCTTCGAACTTTTTATATCTCCAATTATTGCTGTATATATCATCTGGTCATCACTCCTTATGGAAATATTATGCAATATTTATGCATAAATGTCAAGTATGCATAAAATGAGAATTAAACTTCTTTTCTGTATATAATATAAGAATATAAGTAAGAAACACCAATAGCTATGGCGATTCCTAATAATAACACAGGTATAAGGAGCCATTTGAAAAAGATTACTGCAATAACAGTTACAATTCCTGCTGTTATTAATGCTGAGCCTGCAAAGTGATTGCTCTTTTTAAGTGTTGTTTCATTATATTCTGCGTAGTTTGTTTTAAATCCTACAACACCTTTATTCTTAATCTCTTTTATAATCATTCCTGCTATTATAAGAATGATGGAAAGTACTAAAAATACAGTTTTATATATATCGTTTTTAAATTCCTGAACTTCTTTTATTGCCATTATACGGGCATTACGAAGTATAAAGTACTGAAATATATTGAATATTATTACAAAACCAAGAGCTACTCTTGTTATAATAACATTATTTGCAAGGTAAACTATACGTTCATTTTCATCTGCTGCATTATCTGCAACGTGATTATAATATGCAATTATAAGTAACCATATAACATAAAATATTAATATACATGATGGAAAAAGCAAGTTGTGATACTTAGAACCCCACTTATCAACCTGCCCTAACTTGTCATAATGAAGAGGCACTTCATCTGGCATAAACTGAAGTACGAACATTGTTGCCATAAATGGCAAAAGTGCAAGAATAGATATAATTTTTTTCATTATTAAAACCCTCCAAATTAATTATATACAAACCTCTATTCAATATTATATCATATAATATTGAAATTACAACTTACAATAGTTGATTTTTTTTTGGAAAAAAGTGTATAATGATAATAGTTTGTGAGAAGATACGAGGAAGGAGTGAAAAAAGTGTATTATCTGATGAATAAAGATAGTGTTGTACTTGAGTTTATTGGGAATAAAAAGAATGATTTTTCTGATGATATTTATTTTACTGAAGTTAATAGAAAAGGAAAGATTCCATTTGGTTTTTCAAGTATAAATTCATGGATAGAAGGAAGAAAAGCCTCAAAGCATAATGCTCATTTAAGAAGTATTATGAAAAAACTAGGCTGTAATGATAATGAAGGATTTATCAGAATTACTCATGCAACAAGTGTCAATGATACATTTTGGATAAAATCTGAAAATGAGAATATATCATGGAATGATGTTTCATTATACAGTAATCAGTTTACAGAAGCAATTTCAAAACTGGCCTTTGAAGGTGTGGGACTTTATGAAGAGGTATTTTCATCAACTTCTCCAGAACTCTCATGTGATGGAAGCTTTAGAAAGTGTTTCAAAAAAGAAGAAAAAAAAGGTGAATTTGGCAGTAATATTTTTCTATATAAAAGAGGTCATGAACTTGGGGCTGGTTTAGAACCATATTGTGAGGCACTGGCATCTGAGATAGCAGGTATTATAGCGCCAGAGAATTATGTTAAGTATGAGATTTGTTATTTACATGACAGACTTGCTTCAAAGTGCAATATATTTACGGATGAAATTAATGGATATGCTTCATTTGCAAAGATAAATCCAAGTGCAAGGTATTCTTTACAGGATATATTTGAATATTTTGAAAAGATTGGATCAGAGGAAGTTTTCAGGGAGATGCTGGTTGTAGATTCATTATGTTTTAATCAGGACAGACATGCAGGAAATTATGGTGTTATATTTGATAATAACACTATGGAAGTAAAGGGCATGTCGCCTATATTTGACCTTAACTTATCGATGCTTCCATATGTTGAAATGGAGGAATTTGAACATATTGGTGATAAATTGTTTGAATATGCTCCTAAACTTGGAGATGATTTTACGAGAATCGGACAAATGGGAATGAATGATGTTATTAGAGAAAGAGTAAAAAATATTGTAGATTTCTCTTTTACATTTAGAGGTGATGAAAAATTTAGCAGCGAAAGAGTACAAAAATTAGAGGATGTAATAAGAAAGCAGGCTAAAGCCATACTTTCAAAAGAAAAACTTCAAACATCAGATGTTTTTTATTCTAACAATGCAAAGGTTTATGAAAACCAACAGATGAAAGTTGAAGAAGCATCAGCATCTATGGAAGAATTTTTGACAAAGATAGATGAGGAAAAGTTATCGGAAGGTAGTTTTCTAAGTGTATGTAACGGTTCTGACACAGTCCAATTATATTTGGAGAATGAATCATATATGCTTACAATAGATTTTTTAAATAATTCTTTTATTGTAAAACAAAATACAATAGATGTTACAGAAGAAGAATTGAAAAACAATGCTCCGGATTTTTATAAAGATGTAAAATATATCGAGGAGATATATAATAAGTTTTGTGAGGGAAAAGTGTAAAATGAGGTCTATTTTGGTTTATATGAAAAAATACAGGAAGGAAGCAATTCTGGCACCACTTTTTAAACTGCTTGAAGCTTCCTTTGAATTAATGGTTCCGCTTGTTATTGCGGCTATTATAGATGTTGGAATCAGCGGTGGGGATAAAAGTTATATTATGAAGATGTGTGCAATACTTGTCGCTTTTGCAGCAGTGGGATTAGTGTTTTCACTTACTGCTCAGTTTTTTGCAGCCAAGGCAGCAACAGGATATGCAACTACACTTAGACATGAGATGTTTAAAAAGATTCAGAGTATGACATTTTCACAGATAGATTTATATGGAACAGATACATTAATTACAAGAATGACAAGTGATATTAATCAGGTTCAGTCAGGTGTCAATCTGTTTTTAAGACTGCTTCTTAGAAGCCCATTTGTTGTGGCAGGTGCTATGATTATGGCATTTTATGTGGATTCAAAATCAGCAGTTATATTTGCCATAGTAATACCAATACTTGCTGTAGTTATAATGGCTATAATGCTTGTTACAATTCCTTTGTATACAAAGCTTCAGGAAAAACTTGATGTTATGGTAACTAATACAAGGGAAAACCTTACAGGTGCCAAGGTAATCAGAGCATTTAACAAAGAAAAAGATGAACAGCTTAAGTTTTATGAGAATAATAAAGCATTAGACAAGATGCAGCAGTTTACGGGAAGCATCTCAGGAATAATGAATCCACTTACTTTTGTTATACTTAATGGAGCAACTGTGATTCTTATATATAAAGGAGCATTAAGGGTGGAAACAGGAGATTTAACTAAGGGACAGATGATATCACTTCTTAATTACATGTCTCAGATACTGGTTGAATTGGTAAAGTTAGCTAATCTTATAATTCAGGTAACTAAGGCAGTTGCCTGTGGCAAGAGAGTTGCTGGCATAATAGAAATTGAACCAGATATGGAAGATGGTTATAAAGATTATCCAGAAGGAGATATGGCAGTAGTATTTAATCATGTTTCTTTTGCCTATAAAGGTTCAAAAGAAAATGCTTTAGAGGATATAACATTTGAAGTAAAAAAAGGAAGTACTGTAGGAATTATAGGTGGTACAGGAAGCGGAAAGTCATCTTTGGTTAATCTGCTCCCTCGTTTTTATGACGTAACGGAAGGTTCTATAAGTATATATGGAGAAAACATTAAGAATATAAAACTTGATGAACTTAGAAAGAATATAGGTATTGCTCTTCAAAAGTCCGAGGTATTTAAAGGAACTATTAAGGATAATCTTAAATGGGGAGACAATAATGCAAGTGATGATGCTATATGGGAAGCACTGGAGGTTTCACAGGCCAAAGAGTTTGTTATTGGAAAGAAGGGAGATATTAACTTTAATATCGAACAGAATGGAAGAAATCTTTCTGGAGGACAGAAGCAGAGACTTAATATAGCAAGAGCAATTATAAACAAGCCAGATATATTAATACTTGATGACAGTGCATCTGCCCTTGACTTCGCAACAGATGCAAAACTTAGAATGGCTCTTAATAAGATGAATAAAGATATGACGAAGTTTATAGTATCACAGCGTTCGGCTTCAGTTCAGCACGCAGATATGATACTTGTTCTTGATAATGGAAGACTTGTTGGAAAAGGAACACATGAGGAGTTATTAGAAAGTAATGAGGTATATCAGGAGATTTATTATTCACAGTTTCCTAAGGAAGACAATGAAATGCTAGGGGGTGTGAATTATGCAAACTAGTACAGTAAAGAAGTTATTAAAATATATAAAGAAATATTGGTTTTATCTTATAGCATCTCTTATACTTGCCTTTGTAACGGTTGTATTAACTTTGTACATTCCTAAATTAACAGGTAATACTGTTGATTACATGATTGATAAGGGACAGGTTGATTTAAATAAAATACTTGAATTGTTATCCAGGATGGCAATATGCGTCGCAATTATCGGAGCTGGTCAGTGGATTATGAATATTTGTAACAACAAGATGACCTACAGTGTTTTAAGGGATATACGAAATGATGCTTTTAATAAGATAGAAACACTTCCGCTTTCCTATATTGATTCACATCCTTATGGTGAGATTGAATCAAAGATTATATCTGATACAGAGCAACTGTCAGATGGTCTTTTAATGGGATTTACACAGTTATTTTCAGGAGTTGTAACAATTCTTGGAACACTTGTATTTATGATTATTATTAATGTTAAAATAACAATTGCTGTTGTGTGTATAACACCATTATCATTTCTTGTGGCTGGATTTATATCGAAGCGTACTTACAGTATGTTTAAGAAACAGTCAGAAACAAGAGGAGAGCAGACAGGTTTTATTAATGAGATGATTGAAGGACAGAGAGTGGTTAAGGCATTTAATGAACAGGAAAATGTGCTTAACAGATTTGATGAGATTAATGAAAGACTTAACAAATATTCTTTAAAAGCAATTTTTTATTCCTCAACTACTAATCCTTCCACAAGATTTGTTAACAGTCTTGTTTATGCAAGTGTTGCAATAGTTGGAGCCCTATCCATAATAGGAGGACAGGCACTTACTGTTGGTCAGCTTTCAGCATTTTTAAGTTATGCTAACCAGTATACAAAGCCTTTTAATGAAATATCCGGTGTTATAACAGAACTTCAGAATGCACTTGCATGTGCAGCAAGAGTGTTTGCATTTATAGAGGAAAATGATGAGATTCCTGACAGTGAGGATGCTTATAAGGCTGACTCCTTTGAAGGTAATGTTGGCATAGATAATATATCATTTTCATATGTGCCACAGCAGAAGCTTATTGAGAATTTTTCTCTTGATGTTAAGAAAGGCCAGAAGGTTGCTATTGTAGGTCCAACTGGCTGTGGAAAGACAACATTTATTAACCTTTTAATGAGGTTTTATGATGTTACAAAAGGTGCAATTACTGTTGATGGAATGGACATACGAGATATAAAAAGAAGTTCCTTAAGAGACAGCTATGGCATGGTACTTCAGTAAACCTGGTTAAGGTCTGGTACCGTAAGAGACAATATAACCATGGGAAATCCCGATATAAGTGAAGAGGATATGATTAAGGTTTCAAAGACCTGCCATATTCATTCCTTCGTAAAACGTCTGCCACAGGGATATGATACTTATATATCTGAAAATGGAGATGATTTTTCACAGGGACAGAAGCAGCTTCTTTGTATTGCAAGGGTTATGATGAGCAATCCAAGTATGCTTATACTTGACGAAGCCACATCTTCTATTGATACAAGAACAGAACTTAAGATCCAGGAGGCTTTTAACAAACTTATGGAGGGAAGAACAAGTTTTATAGTTGCCCACAGATTATCAACTATAAGAAATGCTGATGTAATCCTGGTTATGAAGGACGGTCACATAATAGAAAAAGGAAAGCATGAAGAACTGCTTAAAGAGAAAGGGTTCTATTATAACCTGTATCAGAGCCAGTTTATGGGGAATGTAATTTAGATTCTTGGTATGGAAAAGCAGCAGAATGTAACTATGTAAGTTATAAATAAAAGAGGTGTGGAATTGTATGGAAGATATATATAAAATAATTATTGGGAATTTAATATATTTTATTGCCGTTGTTATAAACTTTACATCATTTTTTGCTATATTTTTCAACATACATAAGAATTTAAAAATGAAAAAAATAAAGAAAAAAATAGATACATGTAAAAAAAGTGCTGTTGGGGTTGTAAAGAATCTGTATGCTATAGAGGAAAATAGTTATTTTTTTCCATTACCATCAATTTTTGAAAGACTGTTTTTTATAAATTTGCTAAATGAGTGCAGGCAGCGTTTTTATATTGCAGTGATTGAATATAGTATTAATGGTAAAATGTATA
>JAILNW010000065.1 GCA_024691145.1 Lachnospiraceae bacterium | reverse complement strand
GGGCAACAGTAAAGATACAGATGTTATCTTACTGTTGTTCTTTTTTTTATACCCTCCAAGATGTTGTTTTCAATATTTATATATAATAATAATTGTTCGGGGGGAATATGCCACAAAAAGGCTGAAATCCTGAAAATAAAGGAGGTTTTGAAGTATGTCATATATGATAATGTTATTATTATGTGCAATAATGAATGGTGCAGTTTTTTATAATTTATTTTCATTGTTATCATATCATTGCACAGCAATTCTGATTATTGAAATAATATTATTTTTGTTTGTATTTAATGTAATACCTGTTTTTATGGGAGTTTATATGAAAAAAACAAATAAAAGTTTATTAAAGGGCAGAGTCTTACCTAAACTTTCATTTGGAATAGTAGTAATGACCAGTATTATAAATATAGTTCTGAGAATTATAACGATAGAACAGATTTCATTACGTACTAGAACGATGTCAGCCATTGTTTCTGACAGAAGTATTGCTGTTATACTTACGATTGTAAATTGTTTGTTTCCAATAATTACAGCAGCAGGGTCATATATAATTACCTACATAATATATGAATGTAAAAAATGATAATAGATATTAAGGAAAGGAAGAGTTTGTATGTATTTTAAGAAATTATTTAAAGGAATTTTGTGTTTTTGTGTTTTAGGTTTGACAGTAACGATGACAGGTTGCAATAATGAGGCAGAGAAGACGGCAGTATGTTTTGTTATTGGTAATACAGGAAATTCACAAGGATTAAACATGAATGGACAACTTGTAAGTGACACATTATATGATGTAATTAGAAATTATGGATATATTGGTGTAGTTAATGCTGATGGAGATCCTGAGATGGTTTTTTCTGAAAGTTATGAAATTGACAAAAGATATAAGGCTGCTTCAAACAATATATTAGATAGAACTGCTCGTACAAATACTTCTAATGTTGCTGCTTTCTTAAAAAGTGTAGTGGCAGATAATCCAGAGGTTGATTATCTCGAGTCATTGAAATTGGCTACAAGGCAACTTGCTTCTTTAGATGGATATGATAACAAGAAAATAATTGTACTTGGTACAGGCCTTAATACAACTGGAATTCTTAAGTTTAGTGATAATGTTATAGCTTCAGATTCAAAAGGGATTGCTGAAAAATTGGAGGAAATACAGGAATTACCTGATTTTTCAAATATAAATGTATATTGGCAACAGTTAGGAGATGTAGCTGCTCCACAGATAGAACTAACAGGAAATCAGAGAAAGTCTCTTGAAAGTATATATAGGGATATTGTCGAAACAGGTGGAGGAACATTTGTTTGTGATGGTACTGCAGCAGGTAAAATCGATGAAACAATAGAATATCCTAACGTTTCGGTTGTTGAGTTTTCATCGGATATTGAAATATCAATACCAACAGAAAAAACAGCAGAGCCGGTTATAACACCAGAGCCGGTTATAACACCAGTGCCTGTAACAGAAAAACCTGCAGCACCTACACAGCAGCCTGTAGAGGGTATTGATAAATTTGTATATGATGCTTTTAAGAATGCAGTTAATAAGGTATATGAATTGTACCCATATCTGAAAACTAAATCATCAGATTTTTTTGAGGTAAATGTTGAATATTCGGAAATAGATGGAAAAAGTGGTACAGTAGCATCTTTGAAAACAGTTTCATCAGATTTAGGAGATGGTTATAAGATGAAAAATTGTACTCTGAGAATTGATAACGAAGATTTTAATTTAGCATCACATGAATACTTATCAAGTGACGAAAAGGCAATGTTAGCTGCAACAATTACACATGAAGTAACTCACTTTATAATGTATGATACAATACCAGATGGAATGATTGCGCTGAATTCTAATGAATTCCCAGAATGGTTTATAGAGGGAATTGCTCAGGCATCAAGCGGAGCGGATAATTGGTTTACAGGTAGCGTATTTATGCCGGATTCTGAATGGTGTATATTATTTAATGATGAATATGTATCAACAAATTCAGAGGAATATCTTGCTGATTATGTATCTAAATTAAAAACAATGCCTTACGGTGCAGGATATGTTGCAACACTTTATCTTGGAATGAAGGCAAATGGAAGCAGCATTGGAAATGTTACAACTTCCAATATTGTATCTGGACTAAGAAGAATAGTCAATGATCTTGCAGATGGAAACACACTTAACAGAGCAATTGCAAATAACACAGAATTTGATGGTTTAAGTGATTTTGAATATCAATTTACAAATGCAAAAGGCGATGTTATACCATTTGTAAGAAACTTAAGAATTGCAATTGGCGATGATGGAGCTGGATCTATTGTAGGTGGAGGATTATCATATTCAGCTAATTATTTATTTAAAGAGTCAGCATTTGATAATTCAAAAATCAATTACTATCTAAGGTTTTAATTAAAGGGGCTGTGAAAAAAGTCCTATAAAAAAAGAATCCTT
>JAILNW010000052.1 GCA_024691145.1 Lachnospiraceae bacterium | reverse complement strand
TACACTTGTCAGACATAGCCTTTATAAGATTTTCTGCATTCTCTTTAAGTTTCTTCTCTTTATCCTCTGGGATAGTAGCACTTTCACTCTTATTAGCTGCTGCTTCTTTATTGAGAATATATAATCTTATGTAACTTTCCATAATATTATCTCTAAGAGTCTCAGCGCCTGTCTTTCCGTCATTCTCAGTAGTCCATGAATCATACTGGCTTGGATCCATACCATACTGTGCATACATCTGTTTCATCTGTTCATTATTGACATCTGTAATAAATTCCTGAAGGTAGATAAAAGGAACAAGTTTATCCATATATATCTTCTCTGCTCCAATAGTTACAGCTAAACTTTTCTTTGAATTTGATTCTTTTACATATTTGTTAGTACATCCTGTCATAGCAAGTGTTCCTGCAAACATAGCTACAGCAAGTGCCATAGATATAATCTTCTTCGACTTCACTTAAAAGCCCTCCTTGAATAAAATAAGTTTTGGTTAAAATAATCCTTACATCTTTCTATTATAATTATATTTTGTGAAAAAATCAAGTATTTAGATAGTTTTTGTGAGTCTATATAAACATAGCCATATACAATGGCAATCTGTATCCGACGCATATTTTTCTAAAGCTGAAAAAAAAGACCAGCCGAAGCCAGTCTTTATAAATCTTATTTATCAAGCATCTTAGTTAACTCTCCAACTTTATATGCGTCCCAGACCTTATCATTAATCTGGACATCGTACATACCAAGCAAAGTGTTATTATAATCATCCGTAAGTTTCTGCATCTTTGCATCTTTAATAAGAGAATCAATATAATCGTTATAATTCTTCTTTGTTTCGTATGTTTCCTCATCATAAGGGTTCTCTTCTCTTATTTTGTCCTCATCAACTTCATACTTTTTAAGAATTTCATCAAGATAATAATTAAAAAGTCCCTGAGTTTCGATTAACTTACGGCAGCCTTCTCTGGTCATGCCATAATCCTCTAATTTATCATTAATTAACGCCATATCCTTATCAATGACTTCATCATAGCCACCATTATCCTCAATTACAAATGAGCCTGTCTTCTTGGCCTGGCCGCTTAAAATATGGGTAAATATAATATCATTAATAACTTCTTCCTTAAGTGCGTCCTCTACAGTTACTCCGTCACCTATATCAATCTGCCAGTAGGACTTTCCATTCTCTTTCTCGTAATCCTTAGAGTCCTCATAAAGGTCATACTCATAAAGAAAAAGTTCCCATATAACTTCGTCCATATAGACTTTCTCATCATTAATTGTAACAACAACCTGCTTTGACAGATCCTTTTTTCCACATCCTGAAAGGAGTATGGATATTAATAATAAATACAACAATAATCCCTTATTTTTCATAATTAAACCACCATTCCGATTACTATTTTAATAAATCTATAAAATACCTTGCAGCCTCTGTTAAAGGTGCCTGACTGTTATATGCTGCAACAAGTTTCCTTGAAGGAAGAGTTTCATTTGTCTTTATAATAATAACATTCTCTTCACTTTCATTAACACAATAATCCGGTACAAATGCTATACCAAGACCTATCTTTGCAAGGTCTATAAGCAAATCATTGCTGCTAAGTTCAACGTCCGGAACAAGATCCAGAGAATGCTGTAAAAACAATGTATGTAAAAACTCGCTTGTTGTAGAATTTTTATCCAGCATAAGTATAGGATAATCTAACAACTGCTCTAATGTCAATACCTTATTGCTTAAATCAAAAGATTCTTTATTACAGATAAATACGTCTTTAAATTCCTTAATATCCTCAGTGTGGCTTACTGCACTAAGCTTGGTATTAGGGGAATTAATAATAATCAAATCCACCTGATTGCTATCAAGATAATCCACACATTTTAGAGAAGTTCCATTGGTTACTTTTATATGGATTTTAGGATATTTCTTATGAAATTCATTAAGATATGGCACAAGAAAATACCTGCAAATAGTATCACTTGCACCTATTCTTAACTGTCCGCCATTAAGATTCTTGCTTTCAAAAATCTGGTTTTCTCCTCTTTCAATAAGATTAACCGCAGACTCTATATGTTTATACAGTATTTCCCCTTCTTTCGTCAGGGTTACCCTTTTTGTACTTCTAATAAATAGCGTCTGACCAAGCTTCTTTTCTAAAGTCTTAATAGCCTGGCTTACTGCTGATTGTGATATATACAGTTCCTTTGATGCTTCTGAAAAACTAAGTGTTTTTCCTACATAGTAAAATACCTTGTATAACTCGTAATTAACATCCATTCCAAACACTCCTGTTACTTTAGACTTTAAACTGCATGTTATTTTCCATCAGATTTTCAAAATCCTCTTTAGGCATAGGCTTGGCAAATAGATATCCCTGCGCCAGGTCACACTCTATATTTTTTAAGAACTCTGATTGCGAATTAGTTTCAACACCCTCAGATAATACTTTCATATTAAGCTGCTTCGCCATATTTACAATGCTGGAAAGAATAATCTGTTCCTCCCTCTGAAGTTCTGCATTGCCAAAAAATCCCTTATCAATCTTAAGAACATCACTGGTCATTTCCTTAAGAAGATTAAGTGAAGAATATCCTGCACCAAAATCATCTATGGAAACCTTAAATCCCATGTTTCTGAACCTGTGCATTGTGTTAATGGCAACCTCAGTATTATCAAGGAATATACTTTCCGTTAATTCCAGTTCAACCAACTCATTAGGTATCTGATATCTGTCTATAAGCCTGCAGAAATCATCAACAAAATGACTATCATAAAGATGTACTCTTGAAACATTTACCGATATAGGCACAACATTCCAGTCCTTCTCCATCCATTCACGAATCATAATACAAACCTGTTCATATACAAAGAAGTCTAGATTTACAACAAACCCATTCTTTTCAAACAAAGGAATAAACTTATCCGGGGGCATTATGGACTTATCCGGTCTTACCCATCTTACAAGTGCCTCCGCACCTGCAAGTTTTCCATCTGAAAGACTTACTTTAGGCTGAAGATATACCTTAAACTCATGATAAGCCAATGCTTTTTCCATTGTATTTGTTATTTCAAATTCAATCTGAAGCTTTCTCTTCATTTCATCATTAAAGAAATAACATGTTTCAATAAGATTCTCCTTGGCATGTTTTCTTGCAATATTGGCATTGTCAATAGGAATCATTACATCACCGAGATTTGAGTCCACAACACATGCACCAGCACATATTTTAATTTTATAATTAGGATTCTTCTGCTGTTCCATTTTTTCAAACTCTAAAGAACTGTTTTTTACATAATCTATAATTTCCTGTTCATTCTTATATTCAAGTAATGCCATAAAGTTATCTGAAGCAACTCTGCAGGCAATAAGAATCTTGCTTCCCTCTGCAATCATCTGTTGTCCAAGATCTCTTAGAATTCCATCTCCAACCTTATATCCATATGTATCATTAATAGACTTGAATCTGTAAATATCAAGATTAATAATAACAAACTTCTTTCTCTGATTATCTGCAAGATATTCCTTGGCATCATTTTTAAACTTGTAATATGTTGGAAGCCCCGTAACAGAATCAAAGTTCTTTACCTCATTAAGCCTTTCCTCCATTTTCTGTGTTGTACGCATTTTAAGGAGATATGATGATATAACCCTTGTAATTGTTGTAAGGGAATCTATCTCATTCTTTGTCCACTCTCTTGTTTTCTCACAGTCAACTATATTTACACAGCCTTCAAGACTTGAATCATCCGTTACCTCACAGGAAAGAAATGATTTAACATTATCCTTGTCAAAAAGCCACTTAAGTGCAAATGAACTTTCCTGTTTGCCTGTATCATCAATGGCAAATATTCCCTGCTGGTCAAAGTTTTTCTTATAATTTGTTATAAAAGCATCCTCTGCTTTAAATAACATTTTTCTTCCAACAGCATTGCCACTTTGCTTACTCCATCTATATGTCATCTCAGCTTTTTTGCCAATGAGTTCAACAATATTTACATATGTTGCATCAAACTGCTTTCCTATTTTTTCAAGAATAATATTAATTGCACTGTTAACGTCCTTGGTCTTCATCATAATATCAAAAGCGAAGCTTGTAATTTCCCTGTTAAATGAGCTAAAACCTGAACGTTTAATACTATCAAAATTGTAATTATTAAATAACTCCTTTGCTCCACTCTGAATCTTTTCCATATCCATAGTATCAAAGAACTGATAACGGTCTCTTCCTGTTATCTTTGCGTAATAAAGAGCAGAATCTGTGGCTTTAAACAAGGACTTATAGTCATATCCATTATTAGGATATGATGCTATACCTATACTGCATGATATAGGCTTTTCAAGGTTTTCTCCAGCATAAGTCTTATATAAAGATGCTCTTACTTCCTCAACCTTCTCTATAATACTTCCTATATCATCAATATTCTTAATAAATACAACAAACTCATCTCCCCCAACACGGGCAATAATATCCTTATCACTGAATACCTTTGTAAGGCTTTCAGAAATATTAAGAAGTACCGCATCGCCAAATATGCTTCCTAATTTTTCATCTATAAGTGTAAAATTATCAATATCAACAATAAGCATAATATGGCAGCCATCTTTTCCTTCAGTTGTAAGATATTCATCAATATTCTGCTCAACATATGCCTGGTTATATAATTTTGTAAGGGGATCAAGATTATTCTTCTCAAGCTGATAGAACATTTCTCTCTTTTCAACATCAATATTATTAATCCAGCCCATTATTATCTTTTCATTTGTAATATGATTATTTGAAGCAACGACCTTTAAAGCACACCATATAACGCTTCCATCTACACTTATATATCTGAATTCCAGTTCTGCACTGCTTTCAAGATTAATTAACTTTAATATTTTATCTTTATCATCCTCATGAATCTTTTTTGATTTAACAAGTCTGCTTCTAAACTCTGTTATACTGCTGTTTACCTCATCAAAGGACCTGTTAATATTATAAATCATCATAGTATCTTCATTAACATTTAATTCAAAATAAAGATCCGAATTTTCATTTAGAATACGCTTATAATTCTCTTTTTCCTTTTCAAGCTGTACCTTTTGCTGTTCCAGTATTTCTTCAGCCTTCATATATTCTGTAATATCATTAATTATAGCATATCCCTTTATTATATTAGACGTCATTTCACTAATATATGTAGCAGCAGTTACCCACTTCGCAACACCATTAATATCAATAATTCTGAATTTTATATCACAAGACTTTGAAGAATTAAATGCTGCAGTAATATTCTGTTTTACAATGTTCTTGTCTTCAGGGTGCACCATATTAGACACATTATTCTTATAATGCATCTCTATATCTTCTTTATTGCAGCCTAATATCTCAAGTACCTTATCTGAAATTAAAGTTATTTTACTATCATCAGATACTTCAAATCTGATTACACCACCGGGCATCGATAATAATAGATTATTAACAGCATCGTTTTTTTCTTTGTTGTTCATATCTTCACCCATCAGCATTTCTCCTTATCCTAGATTATTATATAACTAGTATAGCAAAATATCCAATTTTTTACAATTATTTCTTTTTTATCGGATATTTTTCTATAAATTCAACAAATTCATCATAGAACAAAGGCATACTGTAAAAATATCCCTGGTAAATATTACATCCCATTTTGTCAAGTTTGTCTCTCTGCTCTTTGTTCTCTACATATTCAGCAATTGTATTAAACTTGATTTTATTGCTAAGTTCAATAATTGACCGAATTATCTCACAATTTCTTTCATTGTTTATCATATTGTTAATCAATTCTCCATCAAATTTTACATAATCAAATGTGTCATTCTGAAGATAAATTACAGATGTATGGCCCATGCCAAAATCATCTATAAGCATTTTATGTCCTTTATTCTTAAGGTTCATAAGTCCCTTTTCAACCATATCTCCTGCTGTTACTGCCTGCTGTTCTGTAATTTCAATATAAAGTGTGCTTCTGTCAATTCCGTAAAGCTCCACCTTTTCATCTATCTTTTTCTCTACATCATAGTATTTAAATGACTCTGCTGTAACATTAATTGAGATTTTAAGTCTTTCATCATACTGTTCATGCATTTTCTTTAAATCCTTGCACACAGTATCAATTAGATAATCCTCAATTTTATCTAATATCTCTCCTTCTTTTGCAAGTTCAATAATTAGAACAGGATATATATAGTCTCCTATAGGATGTTTCCACCTCATAAGAGCCTCAGCACCTATACACTCATTATTGCTGTTTACCTGAGGCTGATATGCTATCTTAAACTCTCCATTATCAAGTCCTTCTTTCATATTCTCAATTAACATTCTTGCAAGTATGCTTCTGCTGTCATTACATTGAATAAACTCAGGCGCAATTCTGTTCTTTTCAGCTTCCTTCATGCTTTCTGTTAATTGTTTAATCTGTACCTTAAGATTCTCCTCATCTTCTTTTTCACAGAAAAGAACAAATGGTCTGTACACAAATATTCCCACAACTATTATTATTATCTGTAAAAATATCGCCCTTACAGACCCTGTTGCCTCATAAGCACTAATAAATATAGGCATTGTCCACTCAACCTGCTGTGTACACACAGGAACAAAACCTGTATACATTGCTATATAAGCAATTATAAGGCTTATAATCGGAACTATAACAAATGGTATAAACATTATTCCATTAAGCACAACAGGAAATCCAAATGTAATTATTTCACTTATGTTAAACAAAGAAGGTATAAAACCTATTCTTGATATACTTTTACTCTTTTTGTTTTTTACAAATATTAATGATGCAAATATAAGGCAAAGTATCGTTCCTGAACCACCAATATTTACAAAAACATCTAAAAATGTTTTACTGATAATCTCCTTTGGCACATGTCCCTGTGCTATAGCAACCTGATTAGCTGAAATTGATTTTTCAAAAAGTTTGCTTGAAACATCATCAAAAACATTATTACCATGTATTCCAAAGAGCCAGAGTATCTGTACTGCAAATTCAAAAAGTATTGCACTTCCAAGGTTATTCCCCATACCATGAAATAAAGCTGTAGCACATAAAGAAAATAGTTCCTGCAGGCTCTGTACCTTAAATACCCATACAAGAATTGCTCTTATTACACACAATAAGGTCATAGATGTAGCAAGAGGGAAAAATCCTGACATGGCACCTATTAATGTAGATTCCATTGCATAATTATTTAATTTATTATAAAACTTTGTCTTTTTGTCAAACTCACCATACACCCTGCATACTACTATTGATGTAAGAATTGATGTAAACATTCCGCTTCCGCCAAAATAATTTACCGAAAAATTCTCATAGTTAAATCCCATGGTAATCATATAACCTAAAAAACCGGCAGTTGGCATGGTTACAGCTAAAAGTTTATTCTTTAGCATCTTAGAATAGCAATGTGGTATAGTTACAGACACAATAAGTGATATTGAGCCAAGAGTACACACATTAATAAGCGACAAGGCATTATAAAACCTGCCATCTAAGGCATTCTTTATAAATCTCTGATAAACATTATCAGGAAAATATAAAAGAACAAGTGCAATTGCCCCTATAAAAGTTATAGGTATAGTCATAATAAGACCTTGTCTAATTGCTATTATTAATATCTTTGTCTTTAATTCTTTATTTATTTTTATTGCTCTTTCTTTAAGCATTAAAGCTGACATAATATGCCTCCATTTTTTTCCAAAAATCCTACACTAACCTAGTTAGTATATCGTCATTTTAGGCAAAAAAAATTACTGTATGTATATCATATACATACAGTAATTATATATTTTTATAATATTATTATCCCTGTAATCCGTTAGCCTGTCTTATCATGTCCTCTACAACGATGTCATAAATCTCGCCTAATGTATTACAATATTCAAGAATCTTCCAAGGCTCATTAGTGTGGAAATGAATCTTAATAAGGTCCTCATCTCCTGCAGCTATTAATGAATTGCCTTCAAAATGGCTTGTTATATAATCAGCTATCTCATCCTCATCAAGATCCTCATCTCTTCTTTCTATAAGAAGCTGAGTGTCATAACGATATGCAAACTGATCGTCCTCTGCATCAATGCTATTAATCGGTTCCATAAATAGTCCTCCTTGAATTTATATTATTCTGCAGCCTCTGTTGCAGCTGGCTGTTCTGTTGCAGTCTCTTCTGTAGTCTCAGCTGTAGACCCTTCTGTTGTTTCCTCAGCTGTAGACTCTTCTGTTGTTTCCTCAGCTGTCTCTTCTGCAGTTTCCTCAGTTTCTTCTTTCTTGTCTGCATTTGGATCTACAGTACTGTTAGGAAGCTCTTCATCAGTTGAGTTGATAATTACATCATCACCTAAAGCTGAAGTATCGATATTATTAAGGATACCCATATCCTCTGTTGCTTCAGTATCATCAGTTGCCTGATTTTCTTCCTTGGCATCTTTTCCGCCAAATAATCCAGCGAAGAAATTGCCAATTCCCTTGAAGAAGTTTGCGATTGCTTTACCAATTCCTGCGAAGAAAGCACCAATTGTTCCAAAGAATCCCTTTGCTTCTTCAACCTTCTCGGTAACTATTCCAAGATTGCTTGTTGCTGTATCAGTAATGTTTTCAAAAGTTCCTTTAACTTTTTCATAATCATACTTCTGCTCTGCAACTTTTACCATTGTATTAGCAATTAACTCTACCTGCTCATCAGATAATGTTACCTGATACTTTTCACTCTTTTCTTCGATTACTTCCTGAATCTCCTCAGGATCTTTAATCTTCTCTTTTATTACTTCCTGCTTAACTTCTGTAATAATACCTGTTGCAGCGTCTGTACCAACTTCTTCTGCTACTGTACCTGTTACTACAAGCTCTTCTGTTGCAAGTTCCTTCTTCTCTTCATCAAGTTCTTCACCAGTTACCTTCTCATAAGCCATCATAACACCTGTAAGTGCACCAGTTCCTGATACTTCCTTAGGTGAAGCTGCGATAACATTACAGTTATAAATACCAGCTGTTGTAAGTGCTGATGAAATCATGTATGATGTTACCCAGTTAAGGTTTGCAATAGTAACATTAATTCCGCTTCCTTCAGGAGTTTCCTGAATACAAGAACAACTGTATGTTCTCTTTCCAATTACGGAATCAGATGCTACACCTTCAAGGAACTTTCTCTCATCTGCATTAGTTACTTCGATTGTCTCAACAAGGTCCTTGTTAACACCGAAGAACTTATACATAGTATCCTTCTGCTCATCTGTTAAATCTTTTCCTAAAGTTACTACAACATTCTCTGGTGTTGCATCTGCATATGCCATAGTTGGCACACATACAGTACTAAACACCATGGCAAGACTAAGTGCCATTGCTACATATCTTTTTTTCATAACAATAGTTGCTGTCCAAAATTGGACAACATCCCCCTTTCATAAAGTTTTGCTACCTATTTTGCTAATTATTATGTTAGCACCTTTAACCTTCTTTTTCAAGTGCAAGTTAGCAAAGTATTACATTTCATTTTCGCCTGACGGTGTAACTGTTGTCCTGCTAATTAACTCATGATATTTCTTCTTATAATGCAACTCAACGATTAGTACATGAAATAATATGTCGAGAATAGTCAGCTTATTAGCAATCCTCATTATCACTGGAATATACTTCTCTGAACCTATATGAGGCACAACCCCATTCAATGCCAGATAACAGTAAATAGTCAGACTGATGCTTAAAAACATCAATGTTATTGAAACTACTAACGCCCTCTTCTCAATTTTACCATACTTACCCATAACTAGTTATTCTCCTCTCCTCAAATGCTGTCACTAAATACGGTGTTTTATTAATTATTCAAACAACAGTTTTATTATAAACATTATTTACAATCAATTCAATACTTTTTATAATTATTTATAATTATTTTATAAATTTTTTATAAACAGTACTTATAAATAGTTAATTTTAAAAAGAGGCTGCACCTCAATTGGCACAGCCTCCTTTGATTTGAAAAATATTCTCAAGTATTAGATAAACATTTCTCTTTTTCTGTATGCAATTACACCACCTGCTATAGCAAGAGCCATTACAGCTACTGCGATAGGTGCCTTAGAATTATCTCCTGTCTTTGGTGAGCTAGTTCCAGTTGCTCCAGTTCCGTTAGAGCTTGTAACTTCAGACTCAACCCAACCATCTGGTTTAGTAGTGCTTTCAGTTGCTGCAAACTTACCATCTGCATCTTTCTCTCCAAGTGTATACCAGAATTCACCTGTTGCTGCAGATAACTTAAGATCTACAGTCTGAGTTCCATTTCCATCATTGAATATAATATTTACTTCATCTGCCCCGTTTACATCAAATGCAATTGAATACCATCCTGCATTCTTCTCATTCTTAGACATTGCACTACCTGGCCATTCTCCTAAGAACTTAACATCTCCGCCCTTAGTCCAAGAATAAGCATTAATAGCACTCCATGCTTCGTTAGTACCGAAGTTTACATGTACGATAACATCAGCTTTCTTTCCAGGAGCTACTGTTGCTGCTGGAGCTGCTGCAGCCTTCTCTTCTGCAATTACATAGTCAGAAGCATGTGTAAATGTGAATGGTACGTTACCATTTTCATCAGCTTCAACTACATCGCCCTGTTTTTCAAGAGCTTTTGTAGTTGGGTTGTAGTAGAACAGCTGGAATTTCTTTCCTGCTTTATCTTTACCTGCTGGGTAAAGTAACTGTAATTTTGCACCAAAATCACCATTAAAGTCAAGTGAAAGAGTTGTTGTACTTGCAAACTCATTATCTTTCTTTAAAGCTTCTACTGTATCTTCTGGAATGTTCTTAGTATTAAGTGTTGCTCCAAGATCAAGATCCTTAGCTGTTGTAATATCCTTACCGTTAATTACCCAAGCTAAACCATTTGAAAGTTTTAACTCTACATTAACGTCTTTACCTTTAATTGCATCAAAAACAGCTTTGTCAGCTACAGTTTCAGTTCCCATATCAATTGTTGTAGTAGAACCTGTTTTTGCTTCCTCTAATGCTTCTGCTTCTTCAGCCCAGTCAAGTGTTGGAAGACCCTGTCCATCATATTTATATTCCTCAGTAATATACTCTTTATTAGTACTTGCCCATACCATGCTTGAAGTTTCCTCTGGGTTATCTGGATTTGTACTTACCTCATATATAATCCAATATTCACCTGGAGTAATTGGCACATTCTTTCCTTCTTTGTCTGACCAGATTTCTTTTAATGCTGGAGTCTCTGCTCCTCCTTCTTTAAATTCATTAAAAATTACATTAATGCTTTCAAGTGATCCTTTGTAATCATATTCAAACCACTTATTAGATCCTACTTCTTTCTTAACCTCTACTCCTGGCCATTCAGTAAATGCATTTTCTTTACCAAGCCAAATCCATACACCTACATTTTCCCAACCAGCAGCATTTAAGAAATGAAGTTTATAAACGCCTTCTTCAGTGTCAGTCTTTGTAGACTCACTTCCTGTTGAATCTGAAGTTGTGTTTGTATCTGTTGTTCCTGATCCTGTTGAATCTGAAGTTGTATTTGTATCTGTTGTTCCTGATCCTGTTGAATCTGAAGTTGTATTTGTATCTGTTGATCCTGATGAGCCCGATCCTGATGTATCTTCAGTTGGAACATCAACCCAAGCAGATGGCTTAGTAACAGTCTTTAAAGAATATCCCTTTTCAGCATTGCTATCCTCAATCAATTCAAACCATCCATCTTCTGACGGAAGTGTTGCATCATCAGTCTGAGGACTTGTAGTATTATCTGCAGTATTTACTACAAGGAAACTTGTTGCACCTGCTGGTACCTCATAATAGTACCATCCCATATTAGGTGTTCCATTCATTTGAACACCTGGCCAATCAGTACTTGCATTTCCCCAATAATGAATATTAGGTACTTTATACTTATCACTTAAATCACTGCTAATTTTAACATAAACATTTACCGGCTCTCCGGCTTTTGCCTCTTTAGCTCCTACAGCCGGAATCATGCTTACTACCATAGCTCCGGTCAATAGGTAAGATAAAAATTTAGATTTTACTCTCATTAAAATCCTTCCTTTCCGTAGTTAAATTTACCACTCTTTCAGGCTGCTATATCCTTGCCAAATAATATAGCAAAAAAAGCAGTGGCATATTGAATGTTATTGCATACGATAAAGATATCGACCAGAAAGAGTAAAAACTTAACTATAATTAGAAAAATTTTCAAAAAAGTTGAAAAAAAAATGGTATAAAGCCGTAAAGCTTTATACCATCTGTATTTAAAACAACATTGATCCAAAAGAAACCATACTAAGGACACAAAACAAAACTGTAACCTTCTTTGATATTCCACTAATTCTGTCCTGTTCATCCTTCATGTCCATCTTCTTACAGCCCATTATAATAATTATAATAACTGCAATTATTACATACCTTATGTTCATTGAACATATATGCTTATACTTAAGGCAGAATGAAACATAAGATATCATAATACATGCCACATTTAAAAGATAAAATATATCTATTGCAAAGGAATCATCCTTTACCTTTGTAATTGACTTCTTAATAAGTTTAAAAAACTCTATACATAAAAATATGCTTAATACTGCCATAGTTAGTAACAATGTATATGCTACTACCCTTCCGAATACAGAACCTTCAAGTTTTGAAGACTGTTCATTAAAGGCAGCATACTTTAAAAGAGCAATAAATATGTTATATGTACAATCCTTTGAAGAACTGTCAAATATCATATAATGTATCCTGAACTGGCTAAATGAAAAATCAAACAGTCTTCTAACTGCACCCATATCAAGATACTGCCAGGAATTATCACCTAAATTAGGAACATATCCTAAAGGGATATTAAACTTAATAAAATTCCTGAACTGAAACCATGTTGCAATAGGAACTGATATGCCTAAAAATGCCGCAAATTGTAACAAATAATCCTTTATGCTTATATTCCTGTCTTTCATAAGCTTATATATAAATACAAAAGCCATGGCAGGTGCCAGCAACAATGCTGAAAGTTTAGTCATAGTTGCAAGTCCAAGACAAAGTGCAAGCTTAATTATGTTATTCCAGTTTGAATTATAAAACCATCTCTGCATATACATAATAGTCATCAGAACCAGTAAAGTAACAAGTACATCGTTATTAACCACACCAGACATCATAATAAGATATGGATAAAAACAAAGAAGCATTACTATATATATTCTGCCCTTCCGCTTTATGGAAGCTTCCTTTGCTATTATATCAGCCACATACATTGTGCATATGCTGTAAAATAAACCTAAAAACTGAATATTTTCAACAGCATTATCTATGTTAACACCAATTACGGTATTAATCTTAACCCATAGGGCAGCCAGAATATGATGAAGCGGAGGATGATAATACTGCCAGAAGGACAAAGGATTAAAGTCCGGTAATTTCCCATTATCGTAAAGATAAAAGATATAGCCAAGATGGCCTCCTTCATTTGGCACAAAAGTCCCTGCATCATTCTGTCTTTCAACTACCGAGGTAAAAAGCACATATATAAGTCTTAATACAAAGCCAAAGAATATTATATTCTTGATTATATCATCCTTATCATGTATGTACTTAACTATTTTCTTATTTTTATTCTTTGTATCCTTTACTTCATAAGTATGAGTCTCTCCTTTGCTGCACATATAGAATACAAGATTGCATATAAGAGCAATTAAGCAAACAACAAAAACCAGGCACATCTTTATCATAGTATCCTGTCTGTCACTTTGTTTAAAAAAGAAATCGCAAAACAAACACATAATAGCCATAAATAGTATGAAGTGTTCACTTATAAATCTGTTCACAAAATTCCTATCAATCAATATAATAACTTCCTTTCATACCGCAACAGTAATATTTTACCAAAAAATCCCAAAAAGTACAATAGGAAATTTTTACATAAATTTACTTTCTAGTGAACAACATTTCTCTCTTTTTTATCATAATATGCCTCAATATTAGCATAAACTTCATCCATAAGCCTCTTTCTTGCCTCCACAGTAGCCCATGCCATATGAGGTGTAATAATAAGCTTTGTACTGTCTTTAATGGCATTTAAAGGATTATCCCTAGCTATAGGCTCCTTTGTAAGAACATCAATTCCTGCGCCACTGATTGTGCCATTATTAAGCGCTTCAGCAAGGGCTGCTTCATCGATAATACCTCCACGTCCCACATTAATAATTATTGCACTCTTCTTCATCATTGAAAGTTCATTTTTCCCAATAAGATTAAGTGTATCTGCATTTAACGGCGAATGAACCGATACAATATCAGAAGTTTTAAGAATTTCATCCAGTTCTGCTCTGTTAAACTCTGAATTATTATTTTTTCCACTTGTGGAATAATAGCAGACATCACATCCAAAACTTCTTGCAATTCTTGCAACAGTTAAGCCAATCTCTCCAAGGCCAATAATTCCCCAGCGTTTTCCGTAAAGTTCTGAAAAATAATTATTAAAATAGCTGAAAATCTCATAATTTTCATACTCTCCAGACTTTACAAATGTATCATAATGGTGTAATTTTTCAAGAAGATAAAACATCATGGCAAATGTATGCTGGGCAACTGAATTAGTTGAATATCCTTTAACATTTGTAACAACTATATTATTGGCATTAGTGTAGGAAAAATCGACATTGTTTGTTCCTGTTGCAGTTAAGCATATAAGCTTCAAATTAGCTGCATTTTTAAGTCTTTCCCCTGTTAATGGTGCTTTATTAGCTATAACAATATCTGCATCCTTTATACGCTCTTCTATTTCCTCAGGCATTGTGTTATCATATATCACCACATCCCCAAGATTATTAAATTTATCAAGACTTATATCTTCTCCTAAAGATTTGCTTTCTAAAAATACTAATTTCATATATTCCCTCCAATATTTATATAAAGAAATTCCCACTACCCGAAGGTGTGGGAATTTCTATAGTAAGTTGTTATAATCAATTATTTCTTTTTGCTCTTCTTAGCTGGCTTCTCATTTACTTTGTCTTTAAGAGCCTTTCCTGGTTTGAATTTTGGAACATTAGCAGCTTCGATCTTAATCTCTGCACCAGTCTGTGGATTACGTCCTGTACGAGCAGCTCTGTGTCCAGTCTCGAAAGTACCAAATCCGATAAGCTGTACTTTCTCGCCCTTCTGCATCTCAGTTGAAACAACGTTAATAAATGCTTTTAATGCGTTTTCAGCATCTTTCTTAGTTAATCCTGCATCCTCAGCGATTGCAGCTACAAGTTCTGTTTTGTTCATAAATAAGTGAACCTCCTTATGTTGAGTTATATTATATGTAGATTGAACTACATTACATCAAGTGAAAATATAAATATCTTCACCTAGTTGCAAATTGGTAACTACAGAAAATATAATTTCAAAAAATCCACTATATTTTACTAATTATTCCAATTTTTTCTTACAAAACTAATTTACCACGTTTTAAGCAATTAGTCAATGATAAATAGTAATATTTATCCATTTTTTTTAGATTTTTTTCAAAAAAACACAAATAAAATGTATATATGTAAGCTTTTAACCACTATTCTTATTAATATTTATAAGTGTTACTTATGTATTCTACTTTTCAGTTCCAAAAATCTGAACCACATACCACTTGCCATTCTTATAATATGCACCGACACCTACTGTTCTCCAGATCTCGTTAAGCATGTTTTCATAATGGCTTTCTGAATTCTTAAATCCAGTCATGGCAGTTTCAGCAACCTGGTCTGATGAATATCCTCTGATCCATGCGATATTCTCACCAATACCATATCCTGTGTATCCATACATAGTTTCAGCAACAACCTTATAATGCTTCTCTCCGTTGTAATAATGTGAGAAATAATCATTATCACCTAGGTGCTGTGCTCTGTACTGTGCAGTACTTGAAAGTTTGTCACTGATTGTCAATCTGTTAAGTCCCTTACTCTCTCTCAATTCATTAACAAGCTTTATCTCCTCATCAACAATTGTCTTCTGAGTTTCGCTTATTACAAATTCTCCATTGCTATATGTCTTTTCAACAACTGGAGTTTCTTCCAATGGGGCAGGCTCATCAGCTATCTCAACAGGTTCTGGTGTTGATACTGGAGCTATAGTCTCTGCTACAGGTTCTTTAGTTGCCTCTGGTACTTCACTTACTTCTGGTTTAACTGGAGCTAAAGTCTCAACAGGTTTCTCTGTAGGCTGTGCCTCATCTGCCTGCTTAGTTTCTTCAACTGCTGGTGCTTCCGAAGTTACCGGAGCTGCCTCATCAGGAGCAATAGTTTCCTGTGTGTTGTCCACAGTGGCTTCTTCATTAATTGCCTCAGGAGTTTCTGTCTTAGGAGCCTCTGCTGCTGGCGCTATAGTAGCTGCTGGTGCTTCAGTTGTAATAACTGGTGCAGCTGGCTTTGCTGTAGGAATTACAATATGTGTTGGAAGACCTGAAGGCAACTGTCTGTCTTCATCCAGAAATTTAACAACATCTGGTATATACTGAGTATTAGCCTTCAAAAGATTCATTACACATGTTTCATTAAGCGAATACTTTCTGAACTTATCCATAATTCTTATCTGTATCTCCTTAAGTGCCTCGTCTGAATATACGGAATTATTAGTACAATTACTATTCATTGCAGAATATTCGTTAATAAATGTTACTTCCTTAACTTCGCTGTCAGTACTCTTCTTGCCAGTACCGAACACCAGTGCCAATGCCATACTTGCTATTGCAGCAGTATACATCCCTTTTAACATAAACTTTCTCAAAATTATGCCTCCATTCTGTTTAGTAATTTTACCCATATATATACAACTTTTTATATTTTAAAACACTTATTTACATTTGTCAACCCTGTTTGTAAAAAAATGGTAACTATATTTGACATTTTTCTCTTTGTGTGATATAAAATAACTAGAATCTCTATACTAAGATGTTTGTTGTCAACAACCCACCATTTACG
Source organism: Lachnospiraceae bacterium (assembly GCA_024691145.1). Lineage (GTDB taxonomy): Bacteria > Bacillota > Clostridia > Lachnospirales > Lachnospiraceae > JAILNW01. Next base: position 23,267 of record JAILNW010000052.1, on the reverse strand, counting down.
ATAGTTTTGCTATCTTAGAAGTGGGGGCTTGCAAAAGCCTGGTTGACTAGCCTAAGTGCTTCGGGCACTACGTTACCTGTGAATATATAGGCACCTGCGGACGTATAGCCTAATCCGCAGCTCTGCGGTAAGTGATTAAACAGTTCTGATGGGTAGGAACAGTGTTGCTTATGCATAAACCACAGGATAACATTGGCGAAGGCTACACTACGGCTAGGCGGGAGCCGGCTTACAGCATAAATCCCGCCATATATCAAACAAAATGAGGAAGCAGGGTAATGCCTAACCACATTCCTCCCCGACTTATAGAAGTAGGGGTATCCTGCCGAGCATTTAAATGAAAAGGGGGATTTGCTATGATAAATACAATCATTAAAATTGTTACATGTCCTGGCTGTGGTACTTTATTGGAAGTCACAACTAACACCGTTAATGCCAGATGTAAGTACTGTAAAACGATTTTTAATATAAAAGATGCTAAGGATGTTACTCCTGATGAGAATCTTAACGATAGGAACAGGCTTGATTCCTACTGGGTTCTTGCAACCAATGCCCTAAGAATCAAAAACTTTAAAGAGGCCTCATTATATTTCAGATTATTGTGTGAAGCAGATGCAACTCCTGCTAATGTAACTTCCTACAATGTTGCTATGCTTCTGAACAAAGAGATTGCCTATTCTGAACATATGATGGATTCCATTAATGCTATTACAGATATTGATTATAAGTTTTTCCTTGCAAAGTCTGTATATGATAATCTTATCGACAATATGAAGGATGATATTGCAAAGGCAACTAACTATTGTATAACTAATGACAGCCGAGAGGAAAAGACCAACGAAGTGGTTGAATTATATAAGCCTAGTGTTCTCTATATATCAGAGATCATTAAGAAGATAAAACCTGACATTGAACTTTATACATTTCCTGTTATTAAGGATAATATATCTTCTAACAAAAATAAGTTTTATAAACTTGTACTTTTCATTATCATTATTGTACTTATTCTTATAATATTTTTAAAATAAACTTTAAAAAAGAGCCATAATCATTTAAGACTATGGCTCTCTGTTATTTATTTAATCAAGGTGTTGTTGCTGTTACTGTACCATTCTTAACTGTGTATGATCCAGTTCCAACTGAATAGTTTGATCCATTATTAGAATCCCACCATCCGCTTCCATTATTGAAGCATACTGTTGCTCCTGTTGACGAACCAAGATCTATAGTGTAACTATAGTATCCGTCACCATATGAAGTCATTGCTACACCAGGTGCAGTTGTCCATGTTCCTCCTGTTGGACAATAATGAATATACACATTGCTCCATGAGCTTGCATTATAATAATATACAGTTACTGTATTACCTGAAGGAGTTTCTGTTGGTTCAACTGTTGGTTCAACCGTTGGCTCCACTGTTGGTTCAACCGTTGGATCTACTGTTGGTGCTGCTGTTGGATCAGAGCCACCAGTAAGTTCTGTTACACCAGAAGGTACAGTTGTTGTTATTGCACCATTTGTAATAGTTGCTATGCCTGCTGCCACATAATAGTTTGAACCATAGTTGCTGTCCCATGAATTTGAACCATTGTTGAAGCATACTGTTGCTCCTGTTGCTGTTCCAAGGCTTATGTTATATGCATAGTATCCACTTCCTACTGAAGTCATTGCTACACCTGGTACTGTTGTCCAGCTTCCTCCATTTGGCTTGTAGTGCATATATACATTGCTCCAGTTGCTCTTGTTATAATAATATACTGTTACATCATTTTCAGTTCCTGGCTCACCCTGAGTTTCAGGTACCCATATTGAATGAGATCCGCCATTTACAGAAAATGTACCATAACCTGTGCTTCCGATTGTCACTCTAGTTCCAATGTTTCCTGTAATATCATACCATATTTCTCCTGCATGGTTTGCACCTACATACATGTCTTTTGTTCCGCCTGCACCATCTGTAATAAGTGCTGCAAGTCCTGAACCAGCATGATCTGAGTCACCCTCTCTAGTCCATCCTATGATATTCACATCATTAAGGTAATCATGCTGCGTACCATATGCATAATTCTTTCTTGCAAGTAATATCTTATCAATAACGCTCTTATATGAACTTATTCTGCCATCAGCAGTTCCATAATAATCTCCATAGAATACACAAGGATATCCACTTTCTCTTGTAAGTATTGCTGTATATGCAAGTGGTTTAAACCATCCTGCTACTGTTGATTCAAGTGACTGTCCTGGCTGTGAATCATGGTTATCAACAAATGTTACAGCAAGCATTGGTGCTGAACTTACAAGTGTATTGTTAAATAATGTTTTCATGTCATAATTTCCTGAACTATTAGATGCTGAATAAAAATTATAATGAAGAGGAACATCAAATAATGATGTTGCACCATTAGTAACATTAAGATATGCATTAAGTCTGCTTACATCCTGGCTCGAGTACTCACCTACTGAGAATAAATCTTTTCCTGTATTGGCTCTTACAGTTGTAAGCCAATCATTATAAAATGTGAACTTGATATGCTTTACAGCATCAAGTCTGAATCCGTCAAGGTTTGCTGTATTTACATACCACTCGCCCCATGTTTTTAATTCATTTACTACTGAAGTGTTGTCAAAATCAATATCTGCACACATAAGGTAGTCATAGTTACCATTGTCTCCGTCAACCTGCCAGTCCCAGCCTTTATTTGCAAATCTGAATATTCCACTTGTTTTGCCAGTATCATCCCAGTCTACGCCATCAAAACAGCTTGCGTCCCATGTGAATGTAGAATACTGTCCATTACGTCCAGGGAAGTTAAATACACACCATGCTCCTATACTATATGCTCCAGATTCATTATATGATCTGTTACTGTCATATACTTTATAAGCACTTACAGTCTGCTTTGCATCTGCACCACCTTTATGATTTAGAACAATATCAGCATATGCCTGTATGTTATTATCATGCAATGTATCAATTAATGAAAGATACTCTGCTTTTGTTCCATACTTTGTTCTAACTGTTCCTTTCTGATCAAATTCTCCTAAATCATATAAGTCATATGCTCCATAACCAACATCATATTTTCCTGCATTTCCTTTGTATGCTGGTGGAAGCCATAAAGATGTGAAGCCTGCCTCTGCCAGTTCCTCTGCATTAGCAGCAAGTGTATTCCAATGTGAGCCGTCATATGTTGTGTCCCACTCGAATGCCTGTAACATAACACCATTAGTTGATGTTGCTGTACCTGCTTTAGACTTTTTATCATCGTTAGACATTACAGATGTTGCTACGATTACGGCTGATGCCATTACAACAGTTGTTCCTGCGCCAATTAATAACTTCTTCGAAACTTTCTTTCTGCCCATATATAACATTCCTCCTCACATAGTCAATCAGATAATCCCCCAATTATCTGAGCTAATAGAACCTTATACATACACCGAAGTCTCATTTTTTCCGCTAAATTTATTATATCACTATCTATTCATTATTTCAATATTTTTATTACATTTTCGTAACATTTTCGTTAACTGGTAATTAATGTAAATAAAGAGGAACTGCATTTCTGCAATTCCCCTTCTTTATCATTAGTATTTATTAACTTATTAACATATTTATCATGGTGCTGTTGCAGTTACTGATCCATTCTTAACTGTATATGATCCAGTTCCTACTGTGTAGTTTGATCCATTATTGCTGTCCCACTTACCGCTGCCATTATTAAAGCATACTGTTGCTCCTGTTGCACTTCCAAGGTCTATTGTGTAAGCATAATACTTTCCGCTATACTTAGTCATCTTAACACCAGGAACACTTGTCCAGCTGCCTCCATTTGGACAATAGTGGATATAAACATTGCTCCATGAGCTTGAATTATAATAATATACTGTTACTTCATTAGTAGTTGTATTGTTTCCACCATCTGGCTCTGTTGCTGTTACTGTCTTATTCTTTATTGTATATACACCAGTTCCTACTGTGTAATTAGCTCCATTGTTGCTGTCCCAGCTGCTGCCATTATTGAAGCATACTGTTGCTCCCGTTGCAGTACCAAGATCTATTGTGTAGCTGTAATATCCATTACCATATGCTGTCATAGCCATACCAGGAACTGTTGTCCAGTTTCCTCCTGTTGGGCAGTAGTGAATATTTACATTGCTCCATGAATTTGAATTATAGTAATATACTGTTACCTCATTGCCTGAAGGTGTCTCAGTTGGTGTTACTGTTGGCTCTGGTGTTGGTGCTACTGTTGGCGCTACTGTTGGTGCCACTGTTGGTGTCTCAGTTGGTGTTGCTGTTGGTTCTGCTGTTGGTGCTGCTGTTACAGTTGCTACAGTAACTCCATTTGGAGCTCCGCTTGAGATATTACCATTCTTAACAGTATAGATACCTTTCTTAATTACATAATTTGAACCATTATTGCTGTCCCATGAACCGCTTCCATTGTTGTAGCAAGTAGTTACTTTGCTGGCAGTTCCAAGGTCGATTTCATAATAGTAGTAGTTGCTGTTTGAAGTAGTAGTCATCTTAACACCAGGTGCTGTAGTCCATGTAGAACCGTCAACACAGTAGTGAATATATGGATTACTCCATCCGTTTGCATTGTAGTAGAAAATCTTAGCAACTGGATCTAAGTTATCATCGTCGTCATCGTCATCATCATTGCCTGAGCTTAAAACCCATATAGAATGTGATCCGCCATTTACAGAAAATGTACCATATCCATCACTTCCAATTGTTACTGTTTCTAACTTGTTGCCAGTTATATCTTTCCACTGTTCTCCTGCATGTGAAGTTCCTACATACATTCTCTTTGTTCCGCCTGCTCCGTCTGTTATAAGAGCTGCAAGACCTGAATTAGCATGAGCAGAATCACCTTCTCTTGTCCAGCCAATTATATTTGAATCATTAATGTAATCATACTGTGTACCATATGCATAATCTTTTCTTGCTGCAAGAATCTTATCAATTACTGCCTTAGATGAAGATATCTGTCCATCATTAGTTCCATAATAGTCTCCATAGAATACACATGGATATCCGCCTTCTCTTGTAAGTATTGCTGTATATGCAAGTGGTTTAAACCATGCTGCTACAGTTGACTGTAATGACTGTCCTGGCTGTGAATCATGATTTTCTACAAATGTTACAGCAAGTGTTGGTGAACTCTTAACGAGTGTATTATTAAAAAGTGTCTGCATATCATATCCGCCAGAGCCATTAGCTGCTGACTCAAAGTTGTAATGAAGTGGTACATCGAAAAGTGATGTTGTTCCGCTAGTTACATTAAGATAATTATTTAATCTTCCAAGATCCTGTGTCCAATACTCACCTACTGAGAATAATTCCTTGCCAGTGTTATTTCTTACATCAGTTAACCAGTTCTTATAGAAACTAAACTTTATATGCTTAACAGCATCAAGTCTGAATCCATCAAGATTTGCTGTGTTAACATACCAAGTACCCCAGTTAGTAAGTTCATTAATAACCTTTGAACTGTCAAAATCTATATCTGCATACATAAGGTAGTCATAATTTCCATTTTCAGTATCTACTTCCCAGTCCCAGCCTTTATCTGCGAATCTGAATACTGCACTTTCTCCTTTGTTATCATCCCAGTCAACGCCGTCAAAACAGCTTGCATCCCATGTGAATGTTGAATACTGTCCATTACGTCCTGGGAAATTAAATACACACCATGCACCAATTGTATAAGCTCCAGATGCATCAGTTCCTCTTGACCAGCCATTTACTTTATATGCTGAAACATTTGCCTTAGCATCTGCACCACCCTTATGATTAAGAACGATATCTGCATATACCTGAATGCCATTGTTATGTAAAGCATCTATAAGTGAAAGATATTCAGCTTTTGTACCATACTTTGTTCTTACTGAACCCTTCTGTTCAAATTCGCCTAAATCGTATAAGTCATATACGCCATATCCTACATCATTGCCACCATTTGCACCTTTATATGCTGGTGGTAACCACATTGAAGTGATTCCTGCATTAGCTAGTTCACTTGCTTTACTTTCAAGGTTTGCCCAGTGTGTACCATCTGCATCAAGATACCATTCAAATCCCTGCATCATAGTACCATTATTAGTTACTGTTGAAGTTGAATTACCCGCCTTGGCTTTTTTATCACCATTAGTTCCAATTGCTATTCCTACAATAGCAGCTATAACTAATGCCGTTATAGAACCTGCTCCCAAATAGAACTTTTTAGAAAACTTTCCGCCCATGTATAACATTCCTCCTTACAAAGCCGATTAATATATTAACCAGCAAACAACGACTTAAACATCCAAACGTCTACAAGTAAGTATAAGAATTATGTGCTTTCGACTAATATTATTGTACCATATATTTTATTATTTAGCAACACTTTGTATTATTTTTTTAACATTTAAATATCAAAATATTGACTTTCGTAAACTTTTATAAACCTTTTGTTTAATATGTATAATATATAATATAACAGACGTTACATTTACGAAAACTGACATTTTGACAACACATTCGTTTGTATTTATTGTTCAATATTTGCCGAAACTAACCGTCAAATCAAAGTGTTACACTCCTCTAATTATTTAGCAAAAAAAGAACCTCTTTTTGTAAAGAGGTTCCTTCTATATATAATGTATATTTAGTTCTATTATTTTGGCTCTCCTGCTGTAACATTACCATCCTTAATTGTAAATGATCCTGTTCCAATTGAGTAGTTCTGAGCATTTCTGCTGTCCCAGTTACCATTGCCATCATTGAAGCAAACAACTGCACCTTCGTTCTTTCCTAATTCAAGTGTGTAAGTGTAATATCCGTTGCTTCCCTTCTTCATTGCAACACCAGGTACATCTGTCCAGTTCTTTCCATCTATGCTGTAGTGAATGTTAACATTGCTCCAGTTATTTGCATTATAATAGTAAACTGTTGCAACATAATCATATGGTGTCTCTGTCTCAACCGGCGGTGTTGGTGTTGGTGCTTCTGTTGGTGTTGGTGTCTTTGATGGAGCAGGTGTCTTAGTTGGATCTGGTGTAGTAGTTGGATTTACAACTTCAACTCCATTTGGAGCGCCATCACTTACACTACCATCTTTAATAGTATAGATACCTTTTCTTAAAGTGTAGTTAGAACCGTTATTGCTGTCCCAGTTATCTGATCCATCGTTAAAGCAAACTGTAATGCTCTTTGCCTTATCAAGGTTCATCTCAAAATATTTGTAGTCCTTGTTATTAGTAACTGTCATCTTTTCACCAGGAACCTTAGTCCATTCTCCACCTGCAACTGAGTAGTGGATATATGAATCATCCCAGCTGTTGTTGTAGTAGAATATCTTTACAATATTCTCGCCTACTATTTCTTTCTCTGGAACCCAGATTGAATGAGATCCACCATTTACAAGGAACTTACCATTACCATTACCATCAATTGTAATGATTTCAGACTTGTTACCAGTAATATCATACCAAGTCTCTCCTGCATGGCTCTTTCCAACATACATTTCCTTAGATCCGCCCGCACCATCTGTAATAAGTGCTGCAAGACCTGAATTCTTATGTACTGAATCTCCTTCTCTTGTCCATCCAATTATGTTCTCATCATTAAGATAATCATGCTGTGTACCATATGCATAATCTTTTCTTGCTTCAAGAATCTTATCAATTGAATTCTTGTGAGCTTCAATACCTTTATTTCCTGTTCCATAGTAATCTCCATAGAATACACATGGATATCCGCCTTCTCTTGTAAGGATTGCTGTATAAGCAAGTGGTTTGAACCATGACTGTACATGTGAAGCAAGTGACTGTCCTGGCTGTGAGTCATGATTATCAACAAATGTAACTGCAAGTGTTGGCTGAGATTTTACAAGTGTATCATCAAATAAGTAGCGCATATCATATCCGCCACCATCATTAGAAGCCTTCCAGAATCTAAAATGTAAAGGAGCATCAAATAATGAAGTAGTTCCGCTTGTTTCCTTTATATAATTATTAAGTTTTCCAACATCTCCACTCCAGAATTCACCTACTGAGAATAATTCTTTTCCAGTACTCTTTCTTAAATCAGTTAACCAATTCTTGTAGAAATCATACTTTATATGTTTAACAGCATCAAGTCTGAATCCATCAAGATCAGCAGTGTCAACATACCACTTACCCCATTTTGTAAGTTCATCAACAACCTTCTGATTCTCGAAATCAACATCTGCAAACATAAGATAATCGTAATTGCCATTCTCATCGTCTACCTGATTATCCCAGTTCTTTCCTTCAAATCTGAAAAGTGCATTTTCACCCTTTCCATTATTTGCATCATCATCATAATCAACACCATCGAAGCAGCTTGCATCCCATGTAAATGTTGAATACTTTCCATTTCTTCCTTCAAAATTAAAATCACACCATGCGCCAATTGTATATGCACCAGATATGTCGGTATTTCTTGAACCACCATCAACCTTATATGCCTTTACCTTTTCAACAGCATCTGCTCCTGCTTTATGGTTAAGTACGATATCTGCATATACCTGCATATTGTTTTCATGTAATGTATCTATTAATGATAAATATTCTTCTTTTGTTCCATACTTTGTTCTTACTGAACCCTTCTGATCAAATTCACCTAAATCATACAAATCATAAGTACTGTATCCGGCATTCTCTGGATTATCAGCCTTATATGCTGGCGGAAGCCACATAGCTGTAATTCCCTTATCAGCAAAATCAGCTGCCATGCTCTCTAAATTAGACCAATGCTTTCCATCTGGTTCTACATACCACTCAAATGCCTGTAACATAGTTCCGTTAATCTGTGCAACACTGTCTGCTTTAACATTTTTATCCTTCTTAGCTGATACATTCACAGCAACTGCAACTCCGGCTGCCACTGCCAATGCGGAGCCTACCCCTAAGCAAACTTTTTTAGAAACTTTACTACCCATTAAAAAATTCCTCCTAACCAAATGCCTATTAATCAAATAGTCAAATATAAATTTTACGTATACATCCATCAAGATAAATTCTACCACGTATTTAGTAAAATTTCAACACATAAGTAGTAAATTTTCGTGCTTGCTTGTGCATTTTGTTATAATAATACAAAAGATCATATATTTTTTTGTGAAAAAAGACCATGATTTTTTTACAATCATGGTCTCATTCTTGTTAAACTGAGATATCGATACTCTGGCCAAGATTAGGTGTAACTGACTGCTCCATCATCTTCACCATATTATCTCCCATCTCCTTGTTTGCATCCAGGCTTTTGGATAACAATGCTATATTGACGTTGTTCATTAGTGATGTCTGGCTAAGCCCAATAGACATCTGTGGTATGTCCACTGCCATAAGCACACCTCCCTTTGCCTACATTTAACAGTTACGCTCTATAATCCAATCTGCAAACAGATGAATTATTGATTATTTTCTAGTATATTTATATACTCTTGAACAGCCTCCTGCCAGCTTCTCATACGCTTAAAGCCATTTTCTTCTAACTTTGACTTATCCATTCTTGAATTAAATGGTCTTTTAGCTCTTGTAGGATAATCCTTTGATTCAATAGGACTTACCTTGCAGTTTCTGTTTCCGCACTTCATAATCTCTTCAGTAAACTCATACCAGCTGCAGAATCCCTCATTAGTTGCATGATAGATACCATATTTGTCAGTCTGAATCATATCAGCTATAAGTTCTGCAAGATCATAGGTATAAGTAGGTGAACCAATCTGATCTGCAACAACATTTAAGCTGTCTCTTTCTGCACCAAGTCTCAACATAGTCTTAACAAAGTTGTTGCCATTTACACCAAATACCCATGAAATTCTGATAATAAAGAATTTCTCAAGTGCCTTAGTTACTTCGTCTTCACCAAGTGACTTAGTCTCTCCATAATAGTTAATAGGATTCTTCTTGTCATCTGGCTTATATTCGTCAGTTCCAAGACCTTCAAATACATAATCTGTACTGATATAAACCATCTTTGCATCTAACTTTTTACAAGCCTCAGCAATATATGCTGTTCCATTAACATTGATGTTATAGCAAAGTTCTCTGTTATCCTCTGCCTTATCAACTGCTGTATATGCTGCACAATGCACAACAACATCTGGCTTATAATCAAGTATATAGTTAATTGTCTGATCCTTATTAGTAAGATCAAAATCATCAATATCTACACCTTTACATTCTATGTTAAGAGCCTCAAGTCTCTTAATAACATCATAACCTAACTGTCCTTTAAATCCTGTTGCTAAAACCTTCATATCTAATCCTCCATATTTTTATAATATAATGCAGAGCAAAATTCTCATCCTGCTCTGCCTTATATTTATTAATCACTATTTACCAAAAGTTTCTTTGATGCCCTTCCACTTAGTATCCTTTTCAGAAATATTAAGTTCAACACCTTCTACCTTAGGCCACTCAACTCCAATATCAGGGTCATTGTAAAGTAATCCGCCCTCATCCTCTGGATGATAAAAATCAGAACACTTGTAAGCAAACTCTGCAATATCAGAAAGTACTATAAATCCATGTGCAAATCCCTTTGGAATAAAGAACTGCTTCATGTTCTCAGCTGAAAGAGTAACTCCGAACCACTTGCCGAAAGTCTCAGAACCTTCTCTTAAATCAACTGCAACGTCAAATACTTCTCCCTTTATAACACGAACAAGCTTGTCCTGTGGGAACTTCTTCTGAAAATGTAATCCTCTGAGTACACCCTTAGAAGAGCTTGACTGATTGTCCTGTACAAATTCACACTCGATACCAGCGTTCTTATAATCATTGTAATTATAAGTCTCAACAAAGTATCCTCTCTTATCACCATATACTTTAGGCTCTATAACCTTTAATCCTTCTATATCACAAGTTGTAACTGTAATCTGTCCCATCTTGATGGTACTCCTTTCTTACTGCAATCTCTCTCCATACATCTTATCAAAGTAGTTGGCATACTCACCTGAAAGAATGTTCTGCCACCACTCTTTGTTGTTAAGGTACCATTCAATAGTCATCTCAATACCTGTATCAAATGTATACTGAGGTTTCCATCCAAGCTCAGTTTCAAGCTTAGTAGGATCAATTGCATATCTCATATCATGTCCTGGTCTGTCTGTAACATACTTAATAAGTGTTTCAGGCTTTCCTAATGCTTTAAGAATGGTCTTAACTACTTCAAGGTTAGTTCTTTCGTTGTGTCCACCAACGTTATAAACTTCTCCAACCTTTCCATCATGTATAATAAGATCGATAGCTGCACAATGATCTGATACATGTAACCAGTCACGAACATTCTCACCTTTGCCATATACAGGAAGTTCCTCATCAGCTAAAGCACGGCTAATCATAAGAGGAATAAGCTTCTCTGGGAAATGATATGGTCCATAGTTGTTAGAACATCTTGAAATTGTTACAGGCAATCCATATGTTCTATAATATGCCAATACAAATAAATCAGCACTTGCCTTACTTGAAGAATAAGGGCTTGATGTATGTAATGGTGTAGTCTCTGTAAAGAATAAGTCTGGTCTGTCAAGAGGAAGATCACCATAAACTTCATCAGTTGAAACCTGATGATATCTCTTAACTCCGTAAGTTCTTGATGCATCAAGAAGAACTGTTGTACCAAGTACGTTAGTCTGTACAAAGATACCAGGATCAGATATAGAACGGTCAACATGACTCTCAGCAGCAAAGTTAACTACTATATCAAACTTCTCTTTCTCAAATAAGTCCATAATAAATGGTCTGTCAGCGATATCGCCCTTTACAAACTTATAATTTGGCTTATCTTCAACTGGCTTTAATGTCTCAAGATTACCTGCATAAGTAAGTAAATCAAGGTTAACTATCTGATAATCAGGATACTTGTTAACCATGTAATGAACAAAGTTACCACCTATAAAACCTGCTCCACCTGTTACTAATATTTTCATCTAAATGTCCTCCAATATTAACTATTATTATTAATCATTAAGATACTTACCGTCCATAACATCCTTAAGGTATGCACCATACTGATTCTTCTTATACAATTCATATGCTTTCTGCATCTCATCAAGAGTAATCCATCTGTTCTTAAATGCAATCTCCTCAAGACATGCAATCTTACGATGCTGATGAGTCTCTATAGTCTTAACAAAATTAGTAGCATCAACAAGTGACTCATGAGTACCTGTATCAAGCCATGTGAAGCCCTGTCCAAGAAGTTCAACCTCTAATGCTCCATCCTCAAGATAAATTCTGTTAAGATCAGTTATCTCAAGTTCTCCTCTTGGTGAAGGCTTAAGATTCTTAGCATACTCAACAACTTTATTATCATAAAAATATAAACCTGTTACACAATAATTTGACTTTGGCTTCTCTGGTTTTTCTTCAATGGAAATAGCATTACCATTGCTGTCAAACTCAACAATACCAAATCTCTCTGGATCATCAACATAATATCCAAAAATAGTTGCTCCCGTAGACTTATTAGCGGCCCTTCTTAATCTCTTTGTAAGACCATGTCCATGGAATATATTATCTCCAAGTATCATAGCAACTGAATCACCAGCTATAAATTCTTCTCCAATAATGAATGCCTGAGCCAGTCCTTCAGGTTTTTCCTGTACAGCATATGACAATTCAACACCAAACTGATGTCCATCTCCAAGTAATGACTCAAAACGTGGTGTATCATCAGGAGTAGAGATTATAAGAATCTCTCTGATTCCTGCATTCATAAGCACTGACAATGGATAATAAATCATCGGCTTATCATAAATTGGTAATAACTGCTTTGATGTTACCTGAGTGAGTGGATATAATCTTGTTCCTGATCCACCTGCTAAAATAATACCTTTCATATGTATCCTCCCTTATGTTTATGTCATCCCTCAGTGATTACTAAAAAATGCGCAAAAGTAACCATCATCTGACATATATTTAATGGATTATAATAATCCACACTATGATATAATAATACCACAAAATTAAAAATAACTCAACATCCTTTTAATATATCCCTTATATTTAGTTTCTTCTAAACTCTTCAAGTTCTAAACCTTCGTTATTTTCAAGGCATATTCTAATATTCCATTCGTTAACAAATAGTAACAATGGATTTTCCTTCATATCCTTTACTTTTTTTATATCGTTAGCTCTCTTTAACTTGTTTAGGTCAAACTCAGGATTTTTAATCCATCTTATATAGTTATATGGCAACGGCTCAAGTCTGATTTCACAGCCATATTCATTCTCTAATCTATATTTTAAAACATCAAACTGAAGCACACCAACAACACCAACTATAATCTCTGCCATTCCTGCAGAATACTCCTGAAATATCTGAATTGCACCTTCCTGTGCAAGCTGTGTAACACCACTTACGAACTGTTTTCTCTTCATTGTATTAAGCTGCACAACCCTGCAAAAATGCTCCGGAGCAAATGTAGGTATACCCTCATATTTAAACTTATGACTTGGCATACAAACTGTATCTCCAATTGAAAAAATACCAGGATCAAATACACCTATAACATCTCCTGCATAGGCTTCGTCTATAACCTTTCTGTCCTGAGCCATAAGCTGCTGTGGCTGAGAAAGTTTAAACTTTTTATTTCCCTGAACATGAAAAACATCTTTAGTTGCATCAAACTTTCCAGAACATATACGCATAAAAGCAATACGGTCTCTGTGTGCTTTATTCATATTAGCCTGTATCTTAAATACAAATGCTGAAAATGGTTCTTCAATTGGATCAATAAGTCCGCTGTCAGAATTTCTTGCAAGTGGAGAAGAAGTCATCTTTAAGAAATGCTTTAAAAATGTCTCTACACCAAATGTTGTAAGGGCTGAACCAAAGAATACAGGTGATAATTCTCCCTTATTAACAAGGTCTAAATCTAACTCTTCGCTTGCACCTTCAAGTAATTCTAATTCTTCATTAAATGTATCATAAAGAATATCTCCAACAATTTCTTTGAATTCTGCATCATCTGTATGAACCTCTGTTTTTGCAGCTGACTTTGAACCACCTGTAGAAACAGCCTTAAATAACGATACAATCTTAGAATCCCTGTCATAAACACCCTTAAATTCCTTACCCGAACCAATAGGCCAGTTAACAGGACAAGTCTTTATACCAAGAACCTTCTCAATATCATCAAGAAGTTCAAAGGAATCCTTCGCATCCCTGTCCATTTTATTAATAAATGTAAATATAGGTATATGTCTCATAACACAAACCTTAAATAACTTGATAGTCTGTGCCTCAACACCCTTAGATGCATCAATAACCATTACGGCTGAATCTGCTGCCATAAGGGTTCTGTAGGTATCCTCAGAGAAATCCTGATGTCCAGGTGTATCAAGTATATTAATGCAATATCCATCATAATTAAACTGAAGAACTGAAGATGTAACAGAGATACCTCTCTCCTTTTCAATCTCCATCCAGTCAGAAACCGCATACTTGGAATTAGCTTTACCCTTTACAGAACCTGCTGTATTAATGGCACCTCCGTACAAAAGAAACTTCTCAGTTAAAGTTGTCTTACCTGCATCCGGGTGTGATATAATGGCAAATGTTCTTCTTTTCTCAATCTCTTCTCTTATCCCCATCTTACAATTCTCCTTTTTTAATTATCTGATAATTCTTTTAAAACCTCTATATTCTTTTTCATGGCATTAACATAAGAATCTCTGCTGTTATCGCCACTTACAATACTATCAACAACAACTACCTTAGCATCTGTTTCACCAGCTATGCTGTCTGCAATTGTCTTTGAATATTGTTTTTCAATAATAAGATACTTTATATTATGTTCCTTAATCTCATCTATAACTTCAGCTATAACGCCTGCACTTAACGAAGACTCATCATCCACATCAATACAGCCATGAACCTCTAATCCTGCTTCATTTGCAAGGTAAGCAAAAGCATCATGGAATACTATAACCTCACTGTCTTCTTCAAAATTAAGTTCTTTTATATATTTTCCTAACTTTTCAATCTTTTCAACATATGCTGCTCTGTTTTTCTCAAACTCCTTAGCATACTGTGGATAAATCTCAGATAACTCCTTAGCTACATTATTAATCTGTATAATATAATTATCTGTATCTAACCAGATGTGAGAATTTACCCCTGATTCTTCTTCATCTTCATCTTCATCCTCATCTTCATGATGATGGTGGTGTCCTGATCCCTCTAAAAATTCAGCACCAGTGCTGGAATCTATAATTGTAAGATTTTTACAATTATCTGCTGCCTTATTAATAAATGATTCCATTCCAGCGCCATTTATAATAAGCACATCTGATTTTTCAAGAGTTTTCATATCCTTTGAAGTAAGCTGGTAATCATGCAGACATCCACTTACATTGGCAGTAAGATTCACAATTGAAATATCTTCATTCTCTCCAGCTATATTTTCAGCTATTGTATAAACAGGATAAAATGATGTTGTTATAACTATCTTTTTATCATTCTCTTTATTATCAAACATTGAAGTTATAATAGCCAGAATAACCGTAATTATCAATATAATAGCTACTAACTGCTGTACTTTATCCTTAAACTTTAGTAAAAGCGTAAGGAAAAATATAACAGATGCTATAACTACTATTGTAGGGCCTGTTGCTGTCTCTGCGTAGTAAGAAAGAATAAGTCCTGATAATCCAGAAAACAACGAAATAATCACTGAAAAGCAATGATACTCTTTCATATTCTTTGCCATATTACGTGCAGAAGCTGCAGGCAGTATTAAAAGTGCATTAATAATTAATATACCAACCCATTTAATTGAGGTCATTACAATAAGTGCTATAATTATTGCAAATAAATTATCTATAAGCATAATATTTATTTTTCTGCTTTTTGCAAGTGAAGTGCTTATACTTATTGCATGTAATTTATTAAAACACATATACCAGAAAAACATAGTTACTAAAAATATAATCAATAAAGATAATATTTCTTTTCCTGTTATACTTAATATATCTCCAACAAGTATACCTGAATAATTGGCAAACTTGCCATTTTTCGCTAAAAACATAAGACCTATGGCAGTACTAAGTGATGAAAACACTGATATAATAGTATCTGTAGACATAGTCTTTTTTCTTTTAATAACATTTAGTAATAATGCAAATATACAGGCAAATATAATCATAGAAATATCCCTGGAAATACCTAGTAATATTCCCAGTGCCATGCCTGTAAATGCAGAATGTCCCAAAGCATCTGAGAAAAATGCCATCTTGTTATTAACAATCATTGTTCCAAGTATGCCAAACAATGGTGTTATTATAATTATGGCTATCAGAGCATTTTTCATAAAATCATAAGAAATCCACGAAAAAGGGATAATAAACTCCAAAAATTTATATAATGCCTCCATTAACTTATCCCTCCTAAATCCAATGCAAATACTTCCCTAAATTCCTTACTGTCAAATACTTCTTTAGGACTGCCTTCTTTAATTATTGTTTTATCAAGTAAAATAACATGATCAGCATACTTTCTTACATACTCAAGATCATGTGAAATAAGAATAATAGCAAGATCATAATTATCCCTGAGTCTGCATATATTGTTATAGAACAAATCCATACCATTCTTATCTATGCCAGAAACCGGTTCATCAAGTAAAAGAAGGTTTGGCACCGGATATGTAGCCATGGATAGCATTACTCTTTGCAATTCTCCTCCAGAAAGATCACAAACAGCCTTATCAATAAGTTCTTCTGCTTCAAACATCTTAAGCTGTTCTTCAATAATGCCATAAACCTCTTTATTTTTTCTAAAAAATACCGGTGTATCTGAAATATATGAAGCAAACATATCATATACACTTGTAGGTGTATTCTTCTCTATATTAAGGAACTGTGGAACATAACCTATATTAATTTCAGATACTTTTCCATTCTCCGTCACTCTCATCTCAACTTTTCCAGTATGTTCTATCTCTCCATTTATAGCCTTAACAAGAGTTGATTTTCCTGCACCATTCTTTCCAATAACAGCAGTTAACTTGCCACAATGTATATGCATATTAATATGTTCAATAATTGTATCACTTCCGATAGTAACACCGAGATCTTTTATCTTTATACAGTGTTTTCCACATGCTCCATGGCCTTTACAAGCACCATCACAAGAACAATTATTAACTTTTTTCACATTCTTCTTAGATTGATTATGCTTTTTTTTATTATTTTTATTTGTTATTTTTTTTTTCTGAGATTCTTTATTATTCTTTATAAGACTGCTTTCTTCCTTTGGTGAAATCTCCATAACCACGCTTAGTCTGTCACCAATTGACTGCATAATAACAATAGCTACAATAACACCAGCTGTTGCCTGAATAGTATTAGGGACAACACCTAAAAATGCAGCTTTTCCAATTTTTAAAACAGCACTTTCAAATAACATATACCCCAAAGGTACTGTTAATCCTGCAAGGCCACATATTGCAGTATGTATTCGTACGTCTTTTATCTTAACATTTTTATATATATAACCTGCAATTAAAGCAAACACAGCCTTTATTAGTAAAGAAGCAATGCTGTACTGCACATAGCCTGATAAAATATCCGCAAACATCGCTCCAATACCTGCTGCCAACGCACCATATACGGGACCTAATATAATTCCACTAAGAAGTGTAAATCCATCCCCAAGATGAATATACCCCTGATAAGCTGGAATTCTTATGATGAATGTACCAACAAAGCATAAAGCTGCCATTACACCTGTATTAGTAATCATCATAGTTTTCTTCTTATTCATCAGAAAATTCCCCTTTCAAATGCCCTCTTTTTTATTTAAAGTATTTCCTTAGAAAATCCAGGAATCTGTCCATCTCTTCATCAGTACCAATGGATATTCTTAAATAATTATCTATAATCGGCTGGTTAAAGTATCTTACAAATATGCCATTACTTCTAAGGCTTTCAAAAATCTCCTTTGCAGGAACACTCTTATGTTTTGCAAATAAAAAGTTTGTCTTAGAATCTGTACATATAAAGCCAAGTTCTTCAAGTTCTTTTTTAACTCGTTCTCTTGTATTTATAACCATCTTAATCTTTTCATCAAAATACTCTTTGTCACTAAGTGAAGCAACACCGGCAACAATGGAATAATAATTCATTGTATAAGAATTATATGAGTGTTTTACTGTATTAATAGCCTTAATTAACTCTTTGTTACCCATACAGTAACCAATTCTCACACCTGCCATTGCTCTTGATTTTGAAAAGGTCTGAACAACTAATAAATTATCATATTTGTCAATTAACTCTTTGGCAGATGTTCCACCAAAATCAACATATGCCTCATCAACTATTACAACAACATCTCTGTTATGCTGTAATATATCCTCTATAAAATCAAGTCCTTCGCAAATACCTGTAGGAGCATTAGGATTGGCAATAACAACTCCGCCATTTTCCTTATAATAATCCTCTTTTTTAATTCTGAAATTCTCATCAAGTAATGGTGTCTCATATGGTATCTGATAAAGTCCTGCCCATACCTTGTAAAATGAGTATGTTATATTAGGAAACAATACTGGCTTCTTTGAATTAAAAAATGTAAGAAAAGCCATGGCTAGTACATCATCAGAACCTACTCCGACAAATATCTTATCCTCATCAATATGGTGGTATTTAGATAATGCCGAAACTAAGACCTGGGCATTAAAATTAGGATATAACTTTATCTTTGAATCCTGAATATTCTTTACTGCTTCCATTACCTTAGGAGAAGGAGGATATGGATTCTCATTAGTATTAATCTTAACCATATCCGGATAGTCTGGCTGATCTCCTGGTACATATGCTTCTACTACTCTGACATTATCTTTCCATCCACTCATAATTAAATCTCCAATCTTATTTGTAATCTTCTGCTAATTTCTTAAATGCAGGAAGTGATCTTTCAATAGTTGAATAATCTACACAGTATGCTAATCTGCAGTATCCCGGGCATCCAAATGATGAACCTGGAACTATTAAAAGATTATGTGTCTTGGCCTGTGCTGAAAATGCCTTGTCATCTCCGCCCTTAGCCTTAACAAACAAGTAAAATGCTCCCTGTGGCTTAATGCACTCAAATCCCATATCCTTTAATGAGTTATATAATAACTCTCTGTTTCTGTTATAAATCTCAACATCAACCTTTGCGTCAAGACATAATGAAACTGCTCTCTGAACAAGTGAAGGTGCATTAACAAAACCAAGTATACGGTTAGCAACACATGCTGCCTGATATACATCATTATAATAATCAAGTTCATTAGGAATAACAAGATATCCAAGTCTCTCACCTGGAAGTGATAATGACTTACTAAATGAATATCCAACTATTGTATTGTTATAATACTTGGTAATGTAAGGAACTTCTATTCCATCATATACAAGCTCTCTGTATGGTTCGTCAGAAATAAGATAAATTGGATGTCCTATCTCTTTTGACTTAGCATCAAGTATTGCTGCAAGTTTCTTAATAGTTTCTTCTGAATAAACAACACCAGTTGGGTTGTTAGGTGTATTAACAATAACAGCCTTTGTCTTGTCTGTTATTCTCTCTTCAAATTCTGCAAGGTTTGGCTGAAAATCAACTGTATTAGGGCTGATTTCAACTAAAACACCATTGAAGTTATTAACATAATTACGATACTCTCCAAAGAAAGGAGCAAATGTCATAACTTCATCTCCCGGGTTAAGCAAAGTCTTAAGTATAACATTAAGACCACCTGCTGCACCTACAGTCATAACAATATTATTCTCAGTGAACTTAGTATCAAACTTTGCATTAACTGAATCTGCGATTCTTTTTCTTACATCTGGATATCCCTGATTATTCATATATCCATGAACAAGATTAGGTTTCTCTTCATTAAGAACCTTAATAAATGCTTCTTTTATCTCAATAGGAGGCTCTACACTTGGATTACCAAGACTAAAGTCATATACATTCTCTGCACCATACTTTGCGGCCATTTTCTGGCCTTCTTCGAACATAGCTCTGATTGCTGAGCTTCCTGCTACTAATTTTACCATATTATCTGCTATCATAAAAAATACCTCCAATTTGTTATAATCACTAAAATATTATACACTTTGTTAAATATTTTATCAAGTATAATTTAAAGGCCACACAAAACGTGTGACCCTTATATATCAGTAACTAGAATGTTACTTCTCCATCATGTGCCAATATCGAAGCACTCTTTATTCCTTTTAATTTAAGTAACTCTTTTAAAAGTTTGCTATCTTCTGCTGTTCTTATCTCAACAGTCATGTCAAGTCTTTCTGCTGTCATATTTCTTGCCTTTACTGTGCAGCACTTGCTATACTTCTTAACTATCTCTATTACCTTGTCATCAACATTAATATCATCAGCTGTAATTACAAGCATCATAGGAGCCTTTGCAACTGGCATATAATCAAGTACAAATATAACTATTGCTAAAACCATGGAAACAAGAATTGCTACTAATGAAAGACCTGCACCACATATAATACCTACACTTATTGCCCAGAACATATATATAAGGTCCATAGGATCCTTAATTGCAGTTCTGAATCTTATGATGGATAATGCACCAACCATACCAAGAGATATTACAACACTTGACTGAATTGTAAGTATAATACCTGCTGTTATAAGTGCAATTGCCACAAGTGAAATGTTAAAGTTCTTATTATAAAAGCTCTTTCTTGTCATAACCCTATATACGAAAAATATAAACAATGCAATAAGTGCAGTAAAAAGCATACATGTAAGAACTGCCTTTGCATTAATGTCTGATGAAGAATAACCTTCCATAAATGATTTTTTCAAAATGTCTTTAAATCCCATTATTAAATCTCCTTTTGTACTTTATTATAATTATTTAAATATTTGTATTTCTTACTTCTCCAAGTCCAAATCTTCTGCATAAATAATACTTGGAAAATGCTGTCTGCATTATATTTGGTATCATAATGCTCTTATATATATGAGATGGCAGATACTCATCCCACTTTACCTCTAAAACATTACGTCTCGCTCCAAGAATAGGTCTTGCCGGATTATCCGGATTAAAAAATTCATCAAATCTCTCAGACGAAGCTATGTTCATATCCAAAGTAATTCTGACATTACCCAAATCATAAACATATGGTATTCTGTCATACTGAACAATAACCTTTGGTTCAAGTCCCCTGTTAATTCTTTGAAGCAAAAACTTGTTAAGCAGTGCAGGATTGTCATTAGAGACAGGTATCTCTTCTTTATTAATTATCTTTATACACTGTTCCTTTGTAAGTCGGCAGGAAAGTTTCTGTGTTTTATTACATCTCTTTCTTTTTAGTTCAAGATTAATTCTTTCATCAGAACAATTATAAATTCTCATACGGAACTTTTCACGTGGATCAGTTCCATCTTCATTCTCATAATAGCATGTATTAAACATATCATCAAAATATACACTTCTTATATGATACATACCCTTATATCTTCCTTCAGTCTGCACGTGCTTATCACGACTAAGCATAGCATCAAGTTTCAGTTTTATCACAGCCATCTCTTTATCTGTAATAACATACTTGTACTCATGCCTGAACTTGCCAAGATCTTCATATCTTCCGGCATTCTCCTTGTCAAAATAAGCCATCCTCTAGCCTCCCTCTTTTTAATATTACTATTCACTTTTAACTTTCATCCATATGTCGCAGACCATCTGCTTCACAGGTTTAGAATAGTAACTTTTTTTAAATTATATTCCTTAATCAAAATCATTCCATATACTATAATAAACGGAATAAATGCTAAAATCAAGTCAGAAGTTAATTTATTTTGTTTACTCCAGGTACTTATTGAATTCAGCAAACCGCCTTTTTCTGTATCTCCCTTTTCAAACTCAATATGTACAGCTACATCATTATTGATAACATCATTAAAGTCATACTTGCTTCCATTATCAAAACTCATATCTGTTATTGTTTTTTCATATCTGTCACTAAAGTCTTCTAACTTTTCTCCCTTTTTGCATGAATAATAATCTGTATGCTCTGTACCTTCCTCATCATAGTATTTCACGTACACTTTTACATATTCTCTTCCATTTATAAGCCAGTCATCAAGGAATTCTTTTCTTTCCTTTATAAATGTCTTTATCTTTTCAGCATCTTCATCATAAGCAATCCTGCTTCCATCTGCATACCATTTCTCAGTATCCATAGCAGCTGCTTCTTTTATATGTGCTGTATACTCATCAATCTTTGTATCACTAATATTTTCATAAGCACTGGCAAATTCATTAATATAAACTTCCTTTACTTTTTCCATGAAATCATCAAATGTACAAAGTCTCTTGTACCACCATGCATCAGCTTTTTTAACATTTGGCTGTATACTTTCTGTTCCTAAGCCACTTATGCTTCCCATGGACAAATCATAATCCCACACGGGACCTGCATGTAATACATCTGAGGAATTCTTTCTAAAGAATAACTGGCTTGCATAAGTTCCATCCCAATTTGCAAACATTTCTTCTATAAGATATTTTTTTGCAAATGATTCCATATCTATATATTCATCATAACGCTTTCCCTTAGAATTAATTCCATCATCAGAATATAAAGCTTCTTCAAATTCATCTATATAATCTTTACATCTTCCATATGTATCTCCTTTAAATTCATATGGATAATCTATGGCCATAAGTCTCGTTGAATCATTTAATTCAAATGCTATCTCTGGATTTCTTGATTTGGGATATAACTGATATAAAACCCCATCTTCACTTAAATCTATCTTATTAGACGCCACCTCATGTTTTTCAGATAACAAATACAATCCAGCATATTCATCATTAATGTAAAGATTCACATATCTTACATCAGGAGTGTATTCCATTCCCATATCATCAGCAAAATTATAAACTATATAATTTCTCATAAGACTTATATCATAAGCATTAGCTATAAGACACCAGTTTATGGATTCTGGCATTTCTAAAAGACTGTCACTTTCAGAAAGAATAATATTATAAGGCTTCTTTCCATCATTATTCCATGTATAATTACCTCGTCCTTTAAATGATGAAAAATCTCCTTCATTATATATATGTCCATTCTTATTGGTGATAACATATTTCCCTTTAACATCAATCTTCTTATTATGATTAATGTCTTCCATATCACATTTATTTGTATTTATCTGTAATATAGGAATATCAGATATATTATTATCCTTTACATCTGCTCCGTAAGCATCA
>JAILNW010000049.1 GCA_024691145.1 Lachnospiraceae bacterium | reverse complement strand
TATGAAACAGGCTGAATTTTATATTAAGAATTATGAACAGGGCTCTTATAAGGGAGTTAATTATAAAGATATGTTTAACAAAGTGTGTTTACATATTATACCTATGGTTAATCCTGATGGAGTCACTATAAGTCAGTTTGGTACTGAAAAGATTAATAATGAAGATACAAAAGACAAATTATATGAATATTATCAACGTGATCTAAAAAAAGGTTTTGTTGCATGTGATTATAAGGAATATCTTTCTATATGGAAGTCTAATAGTATAGGTACTGATATAAACAAGAATTTTGACCATGCCTGGGATTCTTATGAGGGACCTGTTGTTCCTTCAAGATTAAATTATAAAGGCTCTGCGGCTGAATCTGAGCCGGAAACGAGGGCTTTAGTTAATACAGTAAAACATTATAATATCGTTGGCAGTATTGCATATCATGCTACTGGTTCAATTATTTACTGGGATTATGGACAAACTGGTGATTTAAGAACAAAATGCTATGATTTTGTAAAAGCAGTTAAGGAAATAAACAATTATACGGTTTATTTTGCAAAGGACAGAGAGATGACACCAGCAGGATATAGCGACTGGTGTGTTGTAAATAATGGTATTCCGGCAATTACATGTGAAGTTGGAACTGGTAAAGCTCCTGTGCCATTATCTGAATTTAATACAATATGGAAAGATAATAAGATGGTTGTTGCAAATGTATGTTATCTGTATTATAAGTAAATATTCAGCAGGAGATAATGATTCTCCTGCTTTTTCTTATTTTGACTCTGATTCACGTAATGTAACAGCCCTTGCAGCACGTCGCCTGTTATCATCATTCATCTGGGCATAATGTTTTCTTGTTGTATTAACATCCTTATGTCCAAGAACATCTGCAACAAGATAAATATCATTGGTTTCTTTATAAAGTGTTGTACCATAGGTACTTCTTAGTTTATGAGGTGTTATTTTCTTATTGGTAATAACAGATGCATATTTTTTTACCAGATCCTCTACAGCACGTACACTAAGGCGTTTTTTCTGGATAGAGTAGAAGAGTGCACCTTCATGTCCTTCTACAGGTGTAATAAGGTTTCTTTCAAGATTTATATAATCATATAAAGCATCATAAACCTCATCTCCAAAATAAACAACCATTTCATTACCACCTTTTCGTACAATTGTCAGGCCGTTATTTTTAAAATCAACATCTTTTAAATCAAGTCCAACACATTCAGATACACGAATTCCTGTGCCAAGAAGTAATGTAATTAACGCAAGATCACGAAACTTTGTTTTTTCGTAAAAATCCTTTCGCTTATTATCTAATAAATCACCACAATTTTCAATATAATCAAGTAAAGCAACAACTTCATCTGTATCAAGTTTAATAATTGATTTTTCATGAATTTTAGGCATTGAAACCATTAATGCAGGATTACTTGAGATGAACTGGTGCTTATAATAATAGTTAAAAAAACTTCTAAGGGCAGACATTTTTCTAGAAATGCCTCGCTCAGTATTAGTTAATTCTTTATTATTATTAAGATATAATTTGAGATATTCCTGATATTCCTCAATATCTAATACCTGAATCTTTTCTAAATCGTCAATTGTAAGGCTTGTTAAGTCTTTATTCTGGTATAATGGATTATTGTTTTTTAGAAAATTAAAAAATATCCTTATATCATATGCATAAGAAACTCTTGTTTTAGGTGATGTGGTAGGTTCAATTGCCCTGAAATAATCTTTACTAAATGATGGTAAAGTTAATAATATTTCTCTAAGATTTTTAGTATATTCAATTATTTTTCTTTGATGATATGGATGATCATTCATAATTAAAGCCTCCAGATATGTATATTATTTGATTTATGCACCCAACTCTGTGAAAAATAAGTATTTGTCGCAGAGTTGAAATATCCTTAAAACAAAGCGTCTTCTGTCTTTAGACGCTTTGTTTATATTTAAATTAACTTTTATGCACTAACATAACTTATAAAGTCATCCCCAGGTATTGCCTTTGAAAAGTAAAAACCTTGAAGGAAATCACAGCCCATTTCAAGAAGTTTATTTACCTGTTCCTCAGTTTCAACACCTTCAGTTATAATATATAAATTTTCTTTTTTAAACATGCTTACAAGATGTTCAAGAATACAATTAGTATTATCAAAATAAGCCCATACGATACTTTTATCAATCTTAACATACTTAAATGGAAGATCCATAATAGCTGTTATATTAGAAAATCCTGTACCATAATCATCTAATGAGAATGTAGTGCTTCTGTTACAAAGCATTTCCATATTAATCTTAACATGATCTTTTGATTCAGTAGTTGCAGACTCTGTAATCTCAAGGTTAAAATTAGACATTGGAAGCCCGTAACTATCAGCAATAGCAATTAATTCTGTAGCAAGTTCCTTCTGCATAGCCTGTATAGGAGAAAGGTTAACTTCTATATAGTGTATATTAAGCTTCTTTAGGTCATTATTCTTAATGAATACACAAACCTTTTCGAATATCTGCTGTCCTAGTCTTAAGATAGAACCATTCTCTTCTGCTACTCTTATGAATTCATCAGGTGGTATAAATCCTAATTCATCATCAAATAATCTTGCAAGAGCCTCTGCACATGTAATTCTCTTCTCAGCTGCTGAATATATAGGCTGGTAATAAACCTGTATTGCATTAGCCTCAATTGCCTTCTCAACAGCTTTTTCTACAGCTATATTATGATTCATCTTGTTAATAATATAATCACCAACAATAACCATAGAATTTGTCTTAAATGACTCTTCTAAAGCAAATTTTATAATACTTAAAAGTTCATCAATTGTACCATAATAATCTGGATAAGATAAACAGCACATTGATTTACTAATCTTTAATTCTGTATCAAAGAATAACCATTTACTAGAAAATCTTTCATCAATTACTCTTTCATAATATGTAAAATCAACATCATCATGATCAACAATTATTATCTGTGAACTGCTTATGCTAAATATACTTGCCTTTGGAAAACTCTTTCTTAAAAACTTTCCTATCTCAACAACAATCTGATCACAGTTTCTTGAGCCATATATATCAGCAAGATTGTTAAACTCGTCAATCTGTAATGATATACAGCTGAATGGAATATTTTCATCAATTGACTCAGAAATCTGTAAAATAAAGGCTTCTTTATTCATCAGTTTATAGGTTGAATTAAAATATAAATCCGGATTTTGAACTTCAAGATAAATCAACAACATTATAAAACTTAATGAAAAATGAAGTATTAAATTATAATTATCTACAATGCCTTCGAATATTCCTGATGCTATCATAATCAAAGAAAATAAATATAAGCATCTCTTTGTAGCTGGCTTTAAATGATCTTTTTCTATGTATGTGGCAATTACAATACATGTACAATAGAAAAAAATAGTTAGAGGAATTATAAGCATTCCATCAATCTTAATATAACTGCCTGTATCATCAAAATAGAAAATTGCTTTTGTTATTGGTGTTAATAATATAGATATTATTGATGTAATTGCAGGTATACTTAATAATTCATATTTTATAAGTGAAAAATTCTTAAGTTTTCTAGTTACTGCCATAACATATACAAATACGCAAAACAATCCAGTAATTAAGAAAACATATGAAAAAACTAAAAGCATAAAATTCACTCTGTAATGATCTTTAAAATACTGTCTGAATATGACAGATGTGAGATTAAATACACCAGATACTATGAGACATAGCATTGTGTATCCAAAACACTTATTGGCTGTAATCTTTAGTTCATTCTTTCGCCTGAAAAAAATAAAAATCGTCACCATAAAAACTAAAGCACATATATCAAATACAATATTAGGTATAAAACTTCCACTAACACCAAATCTACCTGCAAAAACTAATAAATTATTTATAACTAAAAGCATAGCATACCTCCTACGCGTATTCTCAAATATCATAACAAGCCTAATTTAATTATACCATGA
Source organism: Lachnospiraceae bacterium (assembly GCA_024691145.1). Lineage (GTDB taxonomy): Bacteria > Bacillota > Clostridia > Lachnospirales > Lachnospiraceae > JAILNW01. The sequence goes on along the minus strand of JAILNW010000049.1, from coordinate 1,092 downwards.
ATTCAATAAATAATCTACTAAAATTTGTAAGTTTTGTAAAATATTGGTTTTTAATCAATCTCTATTTCTTTTGCATCAGACCATATTCTTTCAATATTATAAAACTCTCTGTCGTCTTTAGAGAATATATGGATAATAATATCGCCATAATCCATTAGCACCCATCTGTCAGATCTGGCGCCTTCAATGCTTCTTGGATCAATTCCAGCAAGATGGAGTTTTTCATCCACATTATCTGCTAAAGCTTTTACCTGTGAAGGACTATTACCATTAGTTATTATCATATAATCAGCTATAGTTGTAAGTTCTGAAATTTGAAGAATTTTAATATTCTCTCCCTTTTTATCATCTAAAGCCTCATATGCACATTTTAAATAATCTTGTAAATTCATCTAATCACCTCGTGTTTACTTGTAAAAATCATAAGTTTTAAGAGTAAGCTCATCTATAAAGCATTCTCTTTCATTTAAATAATTTAATACACTTTCAATTTTTAATATAAGACTTTTATCAATATCAATAAAAGCCATATCCCTTGTTTCCTGAAGGCCCTTAACCATTTTTCTTGAAGGTTCAATATAATCTGATATAAATAAAATCTTCTCTAACAGAGACATATCAGGATGACCGGTTGTATGATACTCTATAGCATTTAATACCTCTTCATCATCTACACCATATATATTCTTTGCATAATATGCACCTAGTCTTCCATGAAGAAGATGAGGATGATTACTCTCCTCTTCTGATACTTTAATTTCATTTTTTAAACATTCCTCAAGAATTTCCTTTGAAGAAAGATACTTTGCACAGTCATGTAAAAGACCTGATAACTGTGCCCTGTAAATATCACAATTATATCGCATAGCAAGAGCGCTGCACATATATCCGACTCCAAGTGTATGATTAAAACGCTTTACTGGCAGTATTTTTCTTAACTGTTCAGTTAATTCATATAAATCTATATTCATAAAATGCACTTCCTAAACATATAACTTATTGCTTTTTATATACTCTTCCACTTCTTCTGGCATAAATTCTGATATATCTTTGCCTTCTTTTATAGAATTTCTTATATATGTAGATGATATA
>JAILNW010000039.1 GCA_024691145.1 Lachnospiraceae bacterium | reverse complement strand
CCCCATAATAAAATAATAAGTGTTATCATCATTAATATCAAGAAGTTCCAGTGTTTCTGAAGTATATGTTGTTGTATTTCTTATTAACTCAAAATCGGAAAATTCAAAAAAGTTATAAGGCTTAATTGCCAGTTTTATCATATCACTTCGTACTTCATCAGACAAAATAACATTATTATCCTTATGAGGAGGCTTTTTTGAAGGCATAAATAAAACCTTATCTAAATTTAATTCTTCATATGCTGATAAAGCCAGTTTTATATGAGCATTATGAACCGGGTTAAACGTTCCACCCATAATTCCAATCTTCATCATTTACTCCGCTTCCTTTTTCTTCTTTTCCTTTGGAAGTTCTATCTTTCTTTTCTTTTCATCCTTTGCCTCTTTATAAAGGACAATCTTCTTTCCAATAACCTGAACAACTTCAGCATGTGTTCTTTCAGCTATAACAGAAGCAGCCTCTCTTAAATCAGCATCACAATTTTTTAAAACATTAATTTTAATAAGTTCTGCATTATTAAAAGCCTCTAAAATCGCATTAACAAACTCAGGTGTAACACTTGACTTTCCCATCTGAAATGTAGGTTCCAAATTCATTGCAAGTCCCTTTAAATATGCTCTTTGTTTACTTGTCATATAACACACTACCTTTACTTATAATAATCGAATTGCAAACCATACATTCGTACAGTGTCGCCTTCGTTAATTCCCAGATTCTCAAGTTCTTCAAGTATTCCATTATCCTTTAAGAAATTCTGGAAGAACATAAATCCCTTTTCTGATTCAAGATTAGTATATCCAAGCATTCTCTCAATTCGAGGACCTTCAACAACAAAAACACCATCTTCGTCAACTTCAACAGTAAATGGCAGATTGCTGTAGTCTTCCTGTTCTTCAAAATATTCACGCTCAAATACAATATTCTCTTCTTTACAGTTATCTAATAATTCCTTTACATAATACAATAATTCCTTTGTTCCTTTATGAGAAACAGCTGAAATCGGAAATACTTTAATTCCCTTTGGTTCAAATTCCTCTTTAAGTAAAGTAATTACTGTATCCTCTTCTGTACCATAGAATAAATCAACTTTATTAGCTGCTATAACCTGTGGTTTATTCGATAAATCTATATTATATTTATTAAGTTCCTCATTAATTGTATTAATATCATTAATAGGATCTCTTCCTTCTGTTGATGCAGCATCAACAATATGTATTAATACCTTTGTTCTTTCAATATGTTTTAAAAATTCATGTCCAAGTCCCACTCCGTCAGATGCACCCTCTATAAGACCGGGTATATCTGCAATAACAAAGCCATCTGCACCATCAAGGTCAACTACACCAAGGTTAGGATTAAGTGTAGTAAAATGATAATTTGCAATCTTTGGTTTTGCGTTGGTAACACTTGATAAAAATGTGGATTTTCCTACGTTAGGAAAACCAATTAATCCTACATCTGCAATAACCTTTAATTCTAAAGTAATATTCATTTCTTTTGAAGGCTGTCCAGGCTGAGCATACTTTGGTGCCTGCATGGTTGGTGTAGCATAATGCTGGTTTCCCTTTCCACCATTACCGCCTTTTAACAGTACTTCTCTTCTATTTCCAAAAGACATATCAGTTATTACTTTTCCTGAATTAGTTTCCTTTACTATAGTACCTTCTGGCACTTTAATAATAACATCGCTACCGTTTTTTCCGTGACAACGCTTTTTCTGACCATCTTCACCATTCTCAGCACAATACTTTCTCTTATGCTTGAATTCATTAAGGGTATTAATTCCGTCATCGACTTCGATAATAATATCTCCGCCTTTTCCACCATCTCCACCATCAGGACCTCCGGCTGGTACAAACAATTCTCTTCTGAAACTCACATGTCCGTCTCCGCCTTTTCCGGATTTTATGAAAATATTAGCTCTATCTGCAAACATTATAAAGCCTCCAATCATTAAAAATTGACTCTAATATTAAAATGAGCATTTGTTAATTGATAAAAAATTCTGAAGGAATTTCTTATCAATTAACAAAAGAACCCCAATATCCAAGTATAAACCAATATGGTCAACTACCAAGAAATTGGGGTCAGTAATCAATATATGATGTTAATACGATTATTTCTCAACTGGATAAACAGAAGCCTGCTTCTTGTCTCTTCCCTTTCTTTCAAATCTTACAACACCATCAACTAAAGCGAATAATGTATCATCTCCGCCACGTCCAACGTTGATACCTGAATGAATCTTAGTACCACGCTGTCTGTAAAGTATATTACCAGCTAAAACGAACTGTCCGTCTGCTCTCTTAGCGCCTAATCTCTTAGATTCTGAATCTCTACCGTTCTTAGTAGAACCAACACCCTTTTTATGAGCGAAAAATTGAAGGTTCATCTTCAACATAACCTACACCTCCTCGAATATAATTGTAATATATTCATTGTCATATTCTTTGCAAATATTGATTAATCCAAGCGATAATGACTTAATCAATAACTCAGTATACTCAGTCGGCTTATCTTTAAGCCTGAAATTAATATACCCTTTCTTTTCATTCTCTTTAAGAGAAAATTTACAATCTGTAAAATTCTCAACAGAATTAATTGTATTGATTACCAGACAGCTGACAGAAGCACATACAATATCACTTCCATACTCGGCATAACCTGCATGTCCACTTACTTCAAATCCCTGATAACCATCATTATTTTTAAAAAACTTTACCTTAATCATATACAATACGATAAGAATTAAGCATTAATCTTATCAATCTTAACCTTAGTGTAAGCCTGTCTATGACCGTTCTTCTTATGGTATCCAGTTTTTCTCTTATAACGGTATACAATAACCTTCTTATTCTTGCCTTCTTCTATTACAGTTGCGCTTACAGAAGCATTAGCTACTGTTGGATTACCAACTGTTAAAGAATCATTGCTAATAGCAAGAACCTGGTCAAATGTAACTGTTTCTCCAGCTTCTACACCAAGTTTTTCAACCTTAATAATATCGCCTTCAGCTACTTTGTACTGTTTACCACCTGTTGCTATAATTGCGTACATATGGCACCTCCTAAAATAAATTACTCGCCAGTTATGGTGATTATATCGCTGAATCAATATAATACTTAGACACCTCACTGTGCGGCACACTAATATATAATAACATTACATTTTGTATTTGTCAAGCAGATTTCTGAAAATTACTTATTCTTTTTAATCTTTTCTACAGGAATGTCACTTGTACAGCATGGACACTTAGTTGCCTTAATATCAATCTCGCTGAAGCAGTAAGGACACTTCTTTGTTGTAGGATCTTCTTTTTTAACTTCTTTCTTTTTGCCAACTTTAGATAAGTTATTGATACCCTTAACAATAAGAAATACAACAAATGCCATAATGATAAAGTTAAGAATATCACCAATTAATGCACCAAAATCAAGTGTCTGTCCATTAATTTTAACAACAAGCCCAGCTTTATCTGCATCTACAGATCCAAGGCTGTTAATTAATGGAGTAATAATATTATCAATAAGTGATGTTACAAGTCCGCTGAATGCACCACCTATAATAATACCTACAGCCATATCAATCATATTGCCCTTTAACGCAAATTCTTTGAATTCTTTAAGGAATCCCCCTGCTTTTTCTTTACCCTTTTTTACCTTGCTCATAATAAGCCTCCATTCGTAAAATATATATGTTATAAAACAACACAAATATGTTACCATAAAAAGGAAAAAAAATCAATAAAAACTGAGACCTTGTTATTGCACTTTTAACAATAACAAAGTCCCATGTTTTTTCATAATGCATTCATATTTAGCCTTCAGTCACTGGAGTTGCAGCAGTATTTACTAAAAATGATGTTTTAAACATGCACTGATAAATAAGACATGATATAAATATCAGCACACCTATAAACGAAAGTGTATTAAAAACATATAAAACAAGCATATTAATAAATAATATAAATACTGTTCTTCCAAAAACACTTGGTAATGTAAACATACTTAAACTTTCAAATACAGTTTTAACAATCAATAATACTGCAATCGCAAGTACAATCTGAATTATCCAATGGGAAACTCTGTAGCCTTTACCTGCAATATTAAATCCATAATAGAAATAATATGCCAAAGCATTCTCATCCACATAATTGATAACAGTCATCATGCAGCCAACTAACGCTCCAGGTAATAACCTGTAAAATGTTCCAAGTTCAGGTTTGTATGAAGAACTTGAACTAGGTATAAACACACAGGTATCAAAATATCCCAGTGTCAGTACCGATGAAATAATAAGAATTACCGCCACAGTAAAGCACATTTTAAAAGCGTTTAGTGTTCCCTTCATAGTAGCACTTTTATAAATTCTTCCTAAAAGTCTTTGAAACTTTGAGGAGTTGTTACTCTCAGTATTGTTATAAAAATCACTGATATTTTCATACAAACTACGTCCATCAGCTGTTTTTATTATAACAAATCTGCCTTCTTCAGTATTAGCAAATCCACTTACAGTTACCTCAGTACCCTTTTTTAAAGTAACATAATTAACATATCCAGAATACTCATCTCTGTTTAAAACATCTTTTACCATCATGTCTCTGGAAGAAATTGTATAAACACAATTCTTCTGAATACTGTCTGCATAATGATTTTCCAGATAGTTAGTGTTCTTATAGATATCATCAGAAACTACAACAATTCCGGTTTTACCGCCAAACTTTTCAGTTGAGTTTTCCGAAGAGTTACTTACAATACCACCTGAAGGCACATTCTGATCATTTATAATAAAATTATTATTAGCATCGTACCCATTTATATCTATTGAAGTTACAAGAAAAAAGGTTAGGAAATCATTATATCAACAATTGAGGGATATTTAAGAGTATAAATAAATAAGCAGGTAAAATTAAAAAATGGAGGAATTGCTATGAAATGTAATTTATTTAGAACCATTTGGGTAGTTTTTACTTGTCTTATTTTATATAATACAGTCTTTGCAGAAGAAGTATATGCAAGTGACAGAATTTTTTATGGAATTGATGAAGAAGATACAACTGATACGGAGGTTTTTTCAAG
>JAILNW010000038.1 GCA_024691145.1 Lachnospiraceae bacterium | reverse complement strand
GTTAAAAATTGAACGTAAAATTTTTAATGAATTGGCATTGCTTGACGATTTTAAAAATTGCACAGATCTTAAATATAATATACAATTATATATTTCAGATAATAATTATATAGTTCCTGATTTTTATTCAGAAGGTTGTGGGGCTATTGGAGAAATTTATGTTCATATAGGGAAGCTAAAGTCTAGCCAACAAGATAAGATTGCATCAGATATTTTAAAAATGTTGTCTTATGAAAAGATTTCAAACAAATCACTTACAAAGTATGTAGTTATTCGTGATAATGTATTAAATAAGCAACTAACTGGAAAATCGTTTCTGGCAGAATCAATTAGAATATTTGGTATCAAACTGTTGAATATTAATATTGACGATACATTACGAGATGAACTTTTAAAAACAATGAAAAGACAAGATATTACTAAATAAATTCTAGCAAGTGAAATCCCCACATCTCCTTCACTCCGTAGGTTGTAATTGTCTTATTAAATTAATTGTGTTGTTTTTGCCATATATAGTATATATTATATAAAAACGAGGTTTATTTTATGAAAAAGATTATGGTGATTGCACTGGTTTTAATTCTTGGGATAAGTGGCAGTGCATGGGCAAAAAAGATTACCTGCAAAAAAGAAACAGAGGGAACATTTACCGTCGATGTTCCAGAAGGATGGGCATATAAGGACGTTCCGGGTGGTTGCGCTATTGCCAAAAAAGATGGATCCAATCATTTCATTTCAATTGCCTATTACAAGAATAACAATCTAAATGCTAGAGTGTTTGCAGATCAGATGTGCAAGACCATGATGAAGACAACTACACCTCTATGCTGGTGACATCCAACGGCCTTGAGGTTCGTATCGGCATAGCTAGTGAAGGTAAAGGAGAAGGTGCTCAGATTGTTACCACATATCCTGAAGATTCTGAGGAACTGGATAAAATTTTTGACAGCGTAGAGTAACTCACTTCTAATACCTACCTACAGTACCAAAAGGGAGCAAAGGAGCAGGCTATTCCCTTGTTGCCTGACCTTCCGTTTAAGCAGGGTTAGCAGATTCGGTAGTGACAGTAGCGTAGATTCAGAATATTGTGAAAACAGCAAACACATAGAAATCATCAAAAAGTTTTCGGAGAATGCATGTCAAACGATATACAGGTACTTCTTTTAGGTCTTGGCATGAGAATTCCAAAGGACCTTATCGATGAACTCTGCAAGGATTCTCCATTTTATTCTCATTGTGTTTCTCTGATTCACAATATTGCAAAAGAAGAAGGTTTTATAGATGGAGAACCGATTGAAGCCCCAATATTAAGTACTTTAAGAAAAGTTTTTACTATATATATTTATCATAATAATATATTAAAAGATAGATATTATGAAATGCCTGATGTATATTATTTTACATTGTGTACAAGTAGCTTTCACTTAGGAATTACATGTGCAAGTAGATATTTAAAAAACCCAAAAAAAGATCGTAAATGCTTTAAGTTTACAGATAAAGACAGACCGTCGAATAGCTATAAAAAATTATCTAAAAAATACAATAAAGGCGAAGAAGAAATACTAGAGTTTGCTACTTCTATTTATGGAGCAGCGATTAACGAGCTTAGAGATTTGACATATCCATCAGGTATTAATATGTATTTTATCTTGGAGGCTATTTTTCAATTAGTCGTTACTTTGACTCTGTATAAAAAGTAGCTCGTCTTCCCGTTATAAATTTCAACTATATATGATTGATGTATTGTGGAAAATATATTATAACAAGAAATTTCTATAGACTTTAAGGGGATTTCACTCCGTCATTTCAGATTCACCTGCTGAAAAAGCACCCGCTACTGGCGTAGGCTGCTCCAGCTCTAACCATCATTGTCATTGACATTGCGGAAAAGAGGGAGTACAGACCTATTCCAAAGTGACTTGCGCATCTAGCGAACCAACCGATCTCCAACAATTGCTTTTTTGCAAATCGCACACAAAAGTTTACGCAAGTGAGAGGTGTGCTGAAGCGCTAAAGGCCAATAAAATCAGTGGGTTATTTTAAAA
>JAILNW010000025.1 GCA_024691145.1 Lachnospiraceae bacterium | reverse complement strand
ACTAATGTATGGATTGATTGGAGGTAGTTTATATGAAAAAGAAGTTTTTAAAGGCAGCTGGAATAGGTATGCTTACCTGTGGAATTATTGTAGGAGCCAATATGGGCATCAGATCATTTGCAGCTTATGATGAAAGTGCAGTAATTAATAATATTTCACTTACTTTGTCCTCAATTGAAGCACCAGAGGATGTTAAGGAATATGCCAAGAATGTAACAGGAAAACTTATGTCTGATGTTTACGACAATGAAGAAGGTTTTGGAGTTAAAATCGATGATTATTCAAAACTTACATTAGGCCAGCCATTTACGGTAATGTCACAGTCTGATGAGGTTATTTACAGTTTTCCAGTTATGGAAGGGGAGGAAATCAAGCTTATTCTCAATGTTTTTAAAGATGGTGATATGTGGAATGCATCACTGGGAAAAAATTATGCGGATAAGCTTAACAAATTACAGGAGAATAAAGATGAGAGATATCTCCTTTGCGTAGAAGAGGGTAATGTTGTTGCAAAAAGTGAAGATAAAACATTAGTTATGGAAGTTGCAAATTATGACTACATAAGTGGAGAAGTTGAAGAGTTTTCAAAGGATGCAACATATGAAGAGATTATTAATACAGTAGAAGATAAGATATCATTAAATGTAGAGGAAAGTAAGGTTACTGATACTTTTATGGATTCAGAGGATATTACAAAATCAATTGCAAAATGTAATGAGGAATTTAGTGAGGAATATAAGAGTTTTATATTTGATATTATAAGAAAATGGTGGGATAGCTTTTTCCCTGGAAATGACAGTGGTGAAGACAGAGGCTGGGATGACTGGAACGATGACAGCTGGGACGATGGCAACTGGGATGATATTGTTGTAACATTTCCACCTGTAACATGCGGTCCGGTAGATCCACAGCCAGTAGACCCTGTAACTCCAGTGGATCCTGTAACACCTGACAATATTGAACCTGGAAGCGGAATTGGAGCATATTCTGATAAGCCATTTTTAGTAGATACAGATGGAGCAAAGACTCTTAATACGGAAGGCTGTAATGTATTGCAGCAGGATAAGAACGGTATTGAAAGAGGTCTTTGCTGGGCAGCCACAACGGCTACAATTGTAAATTACCGTTCAGGAAAGAAGCAGTTAGAGGCATATGATGTAGCTGATTATATGCATATAGGATATGACAATGGTGGAACATTATATGATATACAGAATGCACTTTCACATTATGGATATGAATATTCAGCAATTAGCTATCCACTTTCAATGCAGGCAATATCTGAAGCAATTAATAATAAGAAACCTATATGTATGTGTGCATATTCATTTGCAGGAGGACATGCGGTTACACTTGTAGGATATACTAGTGATACAATAACTTTATGGAATTCCGGCAATCACCAGATGCAGACATGTACATATTCACAATCAGGAACATCATTTGTATATGCAGGATACAGATTTACGTGGCAGGAAACTGTTACACCAAAATAAGCCTCTTCTAAAAAAATATATATACTATACAAGGAGCTGTTGCTTGAAAAAGCAGCAGCTCCTTATTTATAATGTTATGATAGGTTAATATTGAAGATTTAAAAATTACAAATAAATGTTATACGAGAACAATAATTGAAAGCGACAGAGTGTTACGGAATATTAACATTTAGAAATAATGATAAAATATTTAAATTTTGCTTGAAATTGATAATAATATATATTATAATATTTAATGTTTTGAAAATAAAGAGTTGTTTTATGATAAGTTAAGGGTAATTGAGGAAAGGACAGGTTGTATGAGGCTTAAATTAATACAACATATTATGCCACTTGTGGCAATGTTGTTGCTGACGGTTTTCGTTATTGTGGAAAGAGTCGGTATTACACGTAATAATATTGAATTAACGAAAGTTTATGATTTTGAAAAGACAGAACGTATTGGATTTACTGATTCTGTAGAAGGGGAGAAGGACACTGTAATTCTGGTTGATTCATCTGTAAAAATTAATTCTAATTATGAAAAGGACATTAACAGAGTACTTCACGATTTTAAAGTGAACTATGATATATTTGATGTTGCTAATGGCAATCTCCCTGATAATATTAATGATTACAATAAGGCTATATTGGCATTTTCCAATTTAAAAGTATTTAACGGTGAAAGTATGAAGGCATTGTTAGAATGGGTCAGACTTGGAGGCAATCTGATGTCCATGGCGAGTTTTGAGCCAGAGAATAATTTTTCTATTTGTTATGACAAGTTTGGAATTATAAGTTATGGCTCCCAGAATAGTATCGTTAATACACTTACAGTTAAAGATAATTATATGATAGGTGGCAGCGAAACTTATAAGATTGATAATTCCAGCATTTTATGTTTAGAATTATCATTAGCAAAAGAGGCAAGAGTTATAATTGAATCAGATAAGGGAATTCCTATTCTATGGGAGAATAACTATGGAGATGGAACTTTTGTATGTATTAATATGAATGTTTATGGAAAGGGTTACAGGGGAATATTTGGTACAGCTTATAGTTTGCTTGGAGACTATATGGTATATCCTGTAATTAATGGCTCATCATTTTACATTGATGATTATCCTTTGCCAATACTTGAAGAAAATAATCAGTATATTACAAAGGATTATGGAGTAAATGTTGAAACCTTTTATACAGATATATGGTTAAAGGATGTGTTTTCCTGGGAACAGGAGTATGGCATTATACATACGGGATTCCTTGTTGAAAACTATGATAGGTATATGACAGCGCCATTTAATGTAACTGCAGATACAAAGATGTTCAAGTATCTTGGCAATACATTTTTAAATAGAGGAAATGAGTTAGGCTGGCATGGATTTAATCATATGCCATTGTGCCTTAAGGGATTTGACTATCAGGGATTATATGATTCTTATGAATTATGGGAATCAAAGGAAGATATGGCAGGTGCAGTTAAGGCAATGTACGACTTTGGCAAGGAACTATTTCCTAAGCAGGATTTTGCAGTTTATGTTCCTCCTTCAAATGTTATATCAAAAGAAGGAAGGGAAGTACTTGCTGAGAATGTTCCAGGGCTTAAAGCAATTGCCGCTTCATATTGGGAAGGTAACTGTGTTTATGAACAGGAATTTGAAGTGGGTGATTATGGACTTATTAATACACCAAGAATAACTTCTGGCTGTAATCTTGCAAGTGATGATTATATGTCGGCATTTTCTGAACTTAATTACCATTTTGTCCAGACACACTTTACACATCCTGATGATGCTCTTGATCCTGACAGAGGTGCATTAGAGGGCTGGGAAAGTCTCGATAATCAGTTTAGAAGATATCTTGATTATTTAAAAGCAGCTGCACCAGATATCAGAAATCTTTGTGGAAGTGATATGGCTGAAGCTGTAAAGCGTTTTGACAATTTGTCAGTTAAAACCTACAGAGAAGGCAGTAATATCCATATAAGCCTTGGAGGATTTTGTGATGAAGCATACCTTTTAATTAGACTTAATGATGATAAACTTGCAGGTAATGATGATTTTGATATAAATAATTCTAAAGAGGAAGTAATTAACGGTGGAAGCATGAAGGCTGTAGCACGTAATTTGTATCTTATTCATGCGGAAAAACCAGAGTTAATTATAGAAAGGTAAGTATAGATTAAACATGTTGACATAACTTATTAGGCTGGAAAGGGGAAATTTGACGTGAGTACATTATTGACGGGAAGTCTTAGTTTAATATCCAGAGTTTTTTGTGAACAGCTGGCTAAGGATGATGAAGTAATAATATTTGGAAAAAACGTTGACAGGCTGTGTGGAGACAAGATTACAGCATATGAAGATGCTGATTATAGTTCTGATAATTCTAAAGATATGATTATGGAAGAATCATATGATAATGATGATTTGCTTGAATATTCTGACTATCTCTTAAAATGTCAGAAGGGCAAGCACAAAAATGTTATAAAGAAAAAAATAAAGGTAAATAAGGACATTGATTTATGTGATATTATCAGTGCATACGACATTGACAGTCTTTTATATATATCATGTTCTTTAGATGGAAAAAAGAGACTTTATAACGAACTTGAAAATTTGGAAAGTGTATTGTTTAACAGCACTAACTCTAATGTAAAGAATTTTTTCTATATTACAACCAATGATTACATGTGTAATGACATTGATGAATCCAATGATGAAAAACTGTCTGCAAGAAATGTTGTACTTAATGCATGTGATGAATTATGTAAAACATTTTGTGCAAAACATAATCTTAATATGACGGTATTAAAGATACCTTACATATTTGATAATGCAGAAGGAAAGTCAAGAATTAATAAGTGGATTTATAATGCCATTATAAAACAAAAAGTGAAAGTAAGTGGGGCAAAGGATCAGGTTACTGATTTTATAAGCCTTAAAGATGTTGCCAGTATTTTAGTAAGAATGATTAATGAGCAGCAGGAAGGGTACAGATGTTTTTATATTAGCGGCTCTAATACTATTAACTTTGAAAAAATATGCAAAGAGATTAAACGCAGTATAAAAAGTAATAATATTGATGTTAATTATTCACGTTATAACGATGCTATACCTGTGTCATATGAAGATGTGTTGGAACATATGGAAGAAAAGCAGCAAAAGATTTTCAAAGATAATAATAATCTTAGGGATTTATATGGCTGGTATCCTAAAGATGATGTTATTAATTATATTAACCGTGTTGTTCCACAGATAAAACAAAACATAGATGAGATAACAGGCAGATTAAAGAGTGTATCCAGAAGAAATAGTATCAAAAATATTACCAGTTATTTTAAAGTATTTGGATATTGGATATGTGTAGAAATACTTAGCTATTTTATGAAAAATCATCTTGGAATAAATTATATAGATTTACGATTTGTTTTCGTAACTCTTTGTTCTATATTATACGGAGGAAGAATCAGTTTATTCAGTGCGGCTCTTTCAACTATAGGATTTATTTATGAGAAAGATTACTACATTGAGCCTGGAATTCTTATTTACAATATTGGTAACTGGTGCAATATAGCAGCATATTTGCTTGCAGCACTTATTCCAAGATACTGCATTAAGAAGAAAGATGATGAAATTGATAATTTAAAGATGCAGAATGAAGATTTAGAAGAGAAGTTTATATTTATTAACGATTTGTATGCCAAGGCAATAGAATCAAAGGAAAAGTTCAAGAAACAGATAATAGGGTTTAATGACAGTTATGGAAAAATATATGATGCTGTAAAGAAACTTAACAGAAGCAATCCAGAAAGAGTTATGTATGAAGCTGTTATTACTCTTGAGGAATTTCTTGAATGTAAAAGTGTAATATTTTATAAGTTTGATGAAAAAAGAAAATATGGAAGAAATGTTGCCTCATCCAAAGAGATTAATGCAGAGCATAATTATTCCATAGATCTTGAGAATTATAAAGACATTTTAGAAGTACTTGAGGAAGAGGAGTATTATGTAAATACTGATTGTACAGAAGGATATCCTTCATATGCAAGTGCAATTAAAAAAGACAACAAATTAGTAGGAATGATTGTACTTCAGGATGTTGATACAGATAATATGAATTATGAATATGCCAATAAATTCCAGATTTTAACAGGCTTAATTAATACTTCACTGGTTCGTGCTCTGGACAAGTATGAAATGTTAGAAAAGATTTCTGTTATTCCAGGAACACCAATAGTAGAATACAGCACATTTAAGGATATTGTATATGTAAAGGATAAGATGAAAAAAGAAGGAATTGCTGATTATTACATTTATGACCTTAATGAAGAAAGAGATAATATAATTAAACTTTCAGATAAGATTAATGATGTTATAAGAAGTGAGGATATTATTGGTGAAAAAGAAGATGGCTCAATATGCATACTTCTTAGCCAGACAGATGAAGAACATATAAATGAGGTTAAAGACAGAATAATTGAAAAACTTGCAATATAAGGGGTAATTTACGATGGTTTTATTAATTATACATATACTTATTATGGCTTTGGCTGTATATATGAAAAAAAAGAATTATATTAAATCTGAGCCGGTACTACTGATTATTGCAGGATTTATGCCATTTATCGGTATTATTCTGATTTCTGTTAATGAATTTAATATAAAGGAAGAACTTTTAGGTTCAAGAATAGATGAAGTATATTCTTCAAATATTAATTATGAAGAAATCAGATTAATGAACAGAGCTTACAGCAGTGAAGATGATGATATTACAATTCCTTTAGAGGAAGCACTTCTTATGAATGACACGTCTCTAAGACGAGAACTTATGCTGAATATATTACGTAAGAATCCTGAAGAATATTTTAATGTACTAAAAAAGGCTCAGATAAGTGATGATGTGGAGGTTGCCCACTATGCGACTTCTACAATGATGGGAATTCAGACAGAATATGAATTGCAGCTTAGAGATTGTAAGAAGGAATTCAATTATAATAGTAATAATAAAAAGAACATTCATAAATATATAAAAACGTTGCTGAAATATATTAATAGTGATCTTATTCAGGGTAAAGC